>NZ_JBGOOI010000035.1:0-48437 GCF_041439605.1 Vibrio sp. 1F169
ACAACGGTATGCTAAGAACAAAAATGCCGTTCACTCTTAAGTGAACGGCATTAGCCAACCGAGGCGCCTTTTCTGTTGTTACTTGCTTGCGGTCATTCGAACATAAGCGAGTCGTAGACTGATTACTGTTCTTGTTCGCGCGCAATCGCACGGTAACCAATATCATTGCGGTGGAACATACCATTCCAGCTAACTTGCTTCGTCAACGCGTAAGCGCGCTCTTGAGCCTCAGAAACCGTATTACCCAGTGCCGTTGCACAAAGTACACGGCCACCGTTTGTCACAACGTCGCCAGCTTCGTTATTTGTCGTACCCGCGTGGAAAACCTTTTGGCCTTCAACTTCGCTGGTTGGCAGTGAAATAACGTCCCCTTTTGCGTAGTCAGCAGGGTAACCGCCAGCAGCAAGAACAACACCGATAGAAGCGCGTGGATCCCACTTAGATTCTGCTTCGTCTAGCTTCTCATCGATAGCCATTAGGCAAAGTTCAACAAGGTCTGACTCCATACGCATCATGATAGGTTGCGTTTCAGGGTCGCCAAAGCGGCAGTTGTATTCGATAACCTTAGGTGTGCCGTCAGCATCGATCATTAGTCCTGCGTAAAGGAAACCAGTGTAAGGAGCGCCTTCTGCGTCCATACCACGTACCGTTGGGTAGATAACTTCCTCAAGGATGCGGTTATGGATTTCAGGAGTTACCACTGGAGCTGGAGAGTAAGCACCCATGCCGCCAGTATTAGGGCCAGTGTCTTTGTCGCCAACACGTTTGTGATCTTGGCTGGTGGCCATAGGAAGCACGCTAGAACCGTCAACCATTACAATGAAGCTTGCTTCTTCGCCTTCAAGGAACTCTTCGATAACCACGCGGCTGCCTGCTTCGCCAAAGGCGTTGCCCGCTAGCATGTCTTTGATTGCGTCTTCTGCTTCTTCAAGTGTCATCGCAACGATAACGCCTTTACCTGCCGCAAGACCGTCAGCTTTCACTACGATAGGAGCGCCTTGCTCGCGAACGTAAGCGATAGCTGGCTCAATCTCAGTGAAGTTTGAGTAGTAACCTGTTGGGATATCATGACGAGCTAGGAAGTCTTTGGTGAATGCTTTAGAGCCTTCAAGCTGTGCTGCCGCTTGAGTTGGGCCAAAGATTGGTAGGCCCACTTCGCGGAATGCATCAACCACACCGATAACCAATGGTGCTTCAGGGCCCACGATAGTCAGTTCGATTTTTTTATCTTGAGCAAACGCGACTAAACCAGCGATGTCTTCAACGCCGATGTTTACGTTCTCTAGTTTCGGCTCAAGTGCAGTACCTGCGTTGCCTGGAGCAATGAATACTGTTTCAACGTTTGGGTTTTGTGCCGCTTTCCAACCAAGTGCATGCTCACGACCGCCGGCACCGATAATCAATACATTCATGTTTTAAAATCCTTATAGTTGCTTCAGAGCCTTTATTTCTGTGTCAAACATGCTCACTTATGGTCATAAGCTCCGCGTGTTTTCCTTGAACTAAAGTCACTGACTTGCTCTACGTATTTCAAATATCGGAATATTTAAAAAACAAAATTATAAGTTTTGCTCAAAGTAGTTGGTGATGTGGCTAGGCAGCAATTGAGCCCATCCCCGGAAGCATAGCTCGCTATGTGACCGGGGTGGGCGAAAGCAGCTAACGACGCCACAGTGCCAAATACGAAGAGGAAATTAGTGGCGGAAGTGACGCATGCCCGTAAAGATCATCGCCATGCCGTGTTCGTCTGCTGCAGCGATAACTTCGTCATCACGCATAGAGCCGCCCGGTTGGATAACACACTTGATGCCAGCTTCTGCTGCCGCGTCGATACCGTCACGGAATGGGAAGAATGCATCTGATGCCATCACACAACCTTCAACCTGTAGACCTTCGTCTGCCGCTTTGATACCTGCGATTTTCGCAGAGTAAACGCGGCTCATTTGGCCTGCGCCTACACCAATAGTCATGTCGCCTTTCGAGTAAACGATAGCGTTAGATTTAACGTACTTCGCTACTTTCCAGCAGAATAGAGCATCTTTCAATTCTTCAGCTGTTGGCTGACGCTTAGAAACCACTTTCAGGTCATCTTCAGAAACCATACCTTGGTCGCGGTCTTGAACTAGCAAACCGCCGTTAACGCGTTTCACGTCAAAACCAGTTGTCTTAGTTGTCCACTCACCGCACTCAAGCAGGCGAAGGTTTTTCTTAGCCGCTACGATTGCTACTGCTTCCGCAGAAACAGATGGTGCAATGATAACTTCAACGAATTGACGCTCAGTGATAGCCGTTGCTGTTGCAGCGTCTAGCTCACGGTTGAAAGCGATGATGCCGCCAAATGCAGACGTTGGGTCTGTTTTGAATGCACGGTCGTAAGCTTCTAGGATGTCTTCACCTAGTGCAACACCACATGGGTTAGCGTGCTTAACGATCACACATGCAGGCTCGTCGAACTCTTTCACACACTCAAGTGCTGCATCTGTGTCAGCAATGTTGTTGTAAGAAAGCGCTTTACCTTGGATTTGGCGAGCAGTAGAAACAGACGCTTCTTCAGGGTTTGCTTCAACGTAGAATGCCGCTGCTTGGTGGCTGTTCTCACCGTAGCGCATGTCTTGCTTTTTCTCGAACTGTTGGTTGAACGTGCGAGGGAATTTGCTCTCTTCGTCACCTTCTTTGTTCTCTCCATAAGAAGGAACCATAGTGCCGAAATAGTTTGCGATCATGCCGTCGTAAGAAGCTGTGTGCTCGAATGCTGCGATAGCGAGGTCGAAGCGAGTCTCTAGCGTTAGAGATTTCTCGTTCGCGTCCATTTCAGCAACAACGCGCTCGTAGTCGTGTGCGTTAACAACGATAGTTACGTCTTTGTGGTTTTTCGCTGCAGAGCGAACCATTGTAGGACCGCCGATGTCGATGTTCTCAACAGCGTCAGCAAGGGTACAACCTTCTTTAGCAACGGTTTCTGCGAATGGGTATAGGTTTACAACAACCATATCGATAGGGTTGATACCGTGAGTTTCCATCACGTCATCATCTTGGCCACGACGGCCTAGAACACCACCATGAACTTTTGGGTGCAGAGTCTTAACACGGCCATCCATCATTTCTGGGAAACCAGTGTAATCAGATACTTCTGTAACAGAGATGCCTTTTTCAGCAAGCAGGCGAGCAGTGCCACCGGTAGATAGGATATCTACACCACGGTTAGCAAGAGCTTGTGCAAATTCAACGATACCAGTTTTGTCTGATACGCTGATTAGAGCGCGGCGAATTGGACGAGCGTTATTCATGCTTCCATCTTCCTCAAATTCATGGGGTTAAAATAAAGATATTTGCCAAAAAAGAACTTGTTTCTATCTTCTTAGCGTGGATTATCTTAGATACCAGTAAGAGATAAAATATTGGCCAGTTTTGGTAAAGACCTTTTGGGTTTGTCTTATGATTAAGCAATAAGATAACCAACTCCAAATTTGATGGCGCAGATTCTAACTAATTTATTACAAAAAAGCTCGCGCAATCGTTTGGCATCTCAAAATTAATTATGAAAAGTGCCATTTCAGCCTGAAAAGTAACGATAAGGTTAATTGTGGAATGGACGGAACAGTAGGAAAAAACATGTTTCAGATCGGTGAATTAGCGAAAAGATGCGGTGTGACAGCCGATACCTTGCGGTTTTATGAAAAAAGTAACCTGATTGCTCCTGCCAGTCGCAGTGACTCAGGATATCGCTTATATGATGAAAACAATCAAAAACAGGTGACCTTTATTCTTAAATCTAAAGCGTTAGGGCTGAGTTTAGATGAAATTAAGGAATTGCTCGAGATTCGCTTGGAAGCAACACAGCACAGTTGCTCGGAAGTGAAAGCCATCACAACGGCAAAGCTGACACTTATTGATGAAAAAATCAGTGAACTTGGCAGAATACGCACGGCATTAAAGAAGATTAATGATGCTTGCTGCGGTCATGTAGATGACGATGCGAGCCATTGTTCTATCTTAGGTGCTTTGGCGAGCGAAGATAAATAAAGCTCATGCTGTGCTGCTGATGGTAAATAGCTGAGAAGGTCCCCGTTAGGGAGATAGGTTTACTACGGTTAATAACCCTAGGAAGCTTGCAGTATTTTGGCTCTTAGTTGAGCGTCAATTTTTAAAGTGGGTAGGTTATTATGGTAAAGCGTGACTTGGTTGCGGCCAGTCTGCTTTGAAGAATACATGGCTCTATCAGCTTGAGCCAATAGTTCTTTTATGGTTTTAAGATGTGGTGTGTATTCAGCAACACCGATGCTGACTGTTGGGTAGATGATGTGGCCGTCTACGGTGCATGGCGTTGATTTAATTGTTTTACGAATTGTCTCTGCAACGTAATAAGCTTCAATGGCACTGGTGTGTGTGAGAATGACACCGAATTCTTCGCCCCCCAAGCGACCTAGATAATCATCGCAGTCTATTGACTGTTGGCATAAACTCGCAACTTGAACGATTACCTCATCACCAGAAAGGTGGCCAACTTGATCATTGATCTCTTTGAAGTGGTCTATGTCTATCATCAAACACGTTAAGCTTTGCTTAGGCGATTGACTGAACTCTCTTTCCAACCCAAGTAAAAAGGCACGTCTATTTAAAATCCCAGTTAGCTCATCGATTTCAGCGAGTTCTATCAGCTCAGCTTCACGTTGCTGTGCTTTAGTAATATCTCGCTCTTGCCACAGCACGTATTGCTTTTCTGGCGAGAGATACAATGGCTTTAATGTCGATTCAAAATATCGATCGTCTGATTCTGCAGATTCTTCCCCTTGAGCGAAAAGTTGTTCAATAGAAAGCTGAAGTTGCTGACAGGGCGCAAGAGAGTATCGAATGTATTGAATTTCGCGACTGGAATAAGCTTGCTTCGCCGCCTCTAACAGCTGCTTTTCAACCGCGGGAGGCAACAGTTCTGAAACTGTGTGGTGATTTGGATTGTCAAAGTTTTCAACAATACGTCCGGATGTATCCAACAGAAGATGACGATCAGGCAGTTCACGGATCAGTGTGCTAAGCCATTCTTCCCTTTTCATATCAAGCATGTAGCTTCCAGACGATTAGATTAATGGGTCATTATATCGGTAGTGATTACGTTATCAATCGTTACATCTAATTAATTGATTGATAATTGTTCGCTTGTTGCCATATAAACAAAAAAAAGCCGAGTTCAATAAAGAGCTCGGCTTCTAATTCAGTAAATTACGAAAGAACGATTAGTTCATGCCGTATTTTTTAAGTTTCTTGCGAAGAGTACCGCGGTTAATACCCATCATGGTTGCTGCGCGAGTTTGGTTACCGCGAGTGTACTGCATGATAGTGTCTAGTAGTGGCTGTTCAACTTCAGCTAATACTAATTCGTATAACTCGCTGACTTCTTGACCGTTTAATTGAGCAAGGTAATTTTTCAATGATGCTTTAACTGAGTCACGTAGTGGCTTCTGCGTGATTTGGTCTTGTGATGTAACTGTAGTTACTGTCAATGCTTCTGAAGTCAGATTTTGTTCGAACATATTCGGTCTAGCTCTTCTCGTAATTATGGTGCAACGTTATCAAAAAAACCTTCTAGCGCTTCAAGCTGCAGATCACCTGCTTCGAATGCGTTGAAGGTACGGCGAAACTCACTCGCTTGTTCATGTTCTTTTAGATACCAACCCACATGCTTACGAGCGATGCGAGGGCCTAAAAACTCTCCATAAAATTCATGTAGAGCGAGCACATGACCAAGCATGATGTCTTTCACTTCCGAAATCGGGAGTGGGTCCATCGTGGTGCCGTTTTCCAAATAGTGTAGGATTTCGTTAAAAATCCAAGGACGTCCTTGGGCAGGTCGACCTATCATTAAAGCATCAGCGCCGGTGTACTCCAGCACAAACTTCGCTTTTTCCGGACTATCGATATCACCGTTAGCGATAACCGGAATAGATACTGCTTGTTTCGCTGCTTTAATGTGTTTGTATTCTGCCTCACCTTTGTACATACAAGCGCGAGTTCTCCCGTGAAGGGCAAGAGCTTGTATGCCGCAGTCTTCGGCTATTTTCGCGATTTGGACACAGTTTCTATTGTCTGTATCCCAGCCTGTGCGCGTTTTCAACGTTACTGGAACGTCGACAGCATTTACCACCGCCTTCAGAATATCTTCAATGAGTTCTGGATGCTGAAGTAGGGCTGAGCCCGCAAGCTTCTTATTCACTTTTTTTGCTGGGCAACCCATATTGATATCGATGATTTGCGCACCGTTAGCAACATTGAATTGAGCAGCCTCGGCCATAAGCTGTGGATCTGCACCAGCGATTTGTACTGAACGAATGCCCGATTCGCCTTCATGTACCATACGCTGCTGAGATTTTGACGTTTTCCAAACTTTCGGATTGGAGGACATCATTTCACTGACTGCCATCCCCGCACCGTAACGAAGACACAACTCACGGAATGGTCTATCCGTTACGCCAGCCATAGGAGCGACGATTAGATTGTTCTTAAGTTGATAATTTCCGATTTTCAAAAAATGTCATCACAGTTCTGTACCAGCAAGGGCGCGCATTTTACGCATTTTTTCGCTGCGTGAAAAGACTAATATTTGAGCATTTACAATTTGTTTTTGTAATTTGTTTAAATTTCAATCAATTAGCGCTCAAAGTCTTACCTAGCCTTGCTTCTGACCTGAGATTCGACACCATTCTTGTTGTTCAATGATCGGATCAATGTGAAGCTCATCACGATAATAAGTCGCAACATCTTCCGCTTGTGTATCTAAAACACCCGACATTGCAAGTACACCATTTGGCTTAACTAGGCCTTTAATGATGCCAGAAAGGTCGCGTAGTGGACCTGCAAGGATGTTGGCAACAACAACGTCAGCAAGTAAACCTTCCGGTTGATCTTGTGGTAAGAACACTTCTAGTTGCTCTGCCACGCCATTGCGTTGTGCGTTGTCTTTTGATGCAAGCAGGGCTTGAGGATCAATGTCGATCCCGATAACTTTTGCCGCGCCAAGTTTGATCGCAGCGATCGCTAGGATGCCTGAACCACAACCGAAATCGATCACGGTTTTGCCTGTAAGGTCTAAGCCTTCAAGCCACTCAAGACACAATGCCGTTGTCGGGTGAGTACCTGTACCAAATGCAAGACCGGGATCCAGCATTACGTTTACAGCGTCAGGTTCAGGGATATCGCGCCAGCTAGGACAGATCCATAAACGCTCACCAAACTTCATTGGGTGGAAGTTGTCCATCCATTCACGTTCCCAATCCTTGTCTTCAATTTGCTCTACTTTGTGAGCAAAGTCTGCAGGGAACATGTTGCTTGCTTTAATCTGCGCTAGAACGACACCAGTGTCAGTCTCAGCGTCGTAAAGCGCGAGAATGTCAGTATCACCCCAAAGGCGAGTTTCGCCCGGCAGAGGCTCAAATACAGGGGTATCTTGTGCATCCAGGAAAGTTACAGAAAGAGCACCAGTCTCTTCCATTAACATGTCGCCGATTTGTTCGGCATTTTCATTGGTAGCATTAAGCTTGATTTGAATCCAAGGCATGGCTGCATCTTCTATATGAGAAAAATTGGATGGCGAGTCTAGCAGAAAATATGAGCAAATTCACCAAAACCCCACGGAATATAATGGGGATGATGAATTGATTATTGCGAGTATTTACAAACAAAAATGCTCACCGAAGTGAGCATTTATTACTGTTCTACAGAGAACGAATTACGGAAGGCTAGCGTCTATTGTAGACCAAGCTTCTTCTCAAGGTAGTGGATGTTTGCCCCACCGTGTTGGAAGTTTTCGTCGTTCATAATAGACAGTTGAAGCTCAGTATTAACGTTAATACCTTCAACAATCATTTCACCCAATGCGTTCTTCATACGAGCGATAGCAACATCACGGTTTTCACCGTAAGTGATCAGCTTGCCAATCATTGAATCGTAGTGTGGTGGCACTGTGTAACCCGTGTAGATGTGAGACTCCCAACGTACGCCCATACCACCTGGAGCATGGAAGCGCGTGATCTTACCCGGAGACGGTAGGAAACGTACGGGATCTTCTGCATTGATACGACATTCGATTGAGTGGCCGCGCAGCTTAATATCATCCTGTGTGAATGATAGAGGCTGACCAGCAGCAATGCGAAGTTGCTCTTTCACTAGATCGATACCCGTTACCATTTCAGTAATCGTGTGCTCAACCTGGATGCGAGTGTTCATTTCAATGAAGTAGAACTCACCGTTCTCGTATAGGAATTCAAATGTACCTGCGCCGCGGTAACCAATCTCAAGACATGCACGAGTACAACGGTCGCCGATGTATTTACGCATTTCTTCAGTGATACCTGGAGCTGGTGCTTCTTCCACAACTTTCTGGTGACGACGCTGCATTGAACAGTCACGCTCACCTAGGTGGATAGCATTACCTTGACCATCGGCAAGCACTTGTACTTCAATATGACGTGGGTTTTCTAGGAATTTTTCCATGTAAACCATGTCGTTATTGAAACATGCTTTTGCTTCAGCACGAGTCATTGCGATAGCTTCTGTTAGTTCTTTTTCAGTACGAACAACACGCATACCACGACCGCCGCCGCCGCCAGAAGCCTTGATGATTACAGGGAAACCAATGCGCTTAGCGTGCGCTTTGTTTTTCGCTTCGTCGTCGTCAAGAGGGCCGTCAGAACCTGGTACACAAGGTACACCCGCTTTTTTCATTGACGTGATAGCTGACACTTTGTCACCCATCATGCGAATGGTTTCAGCTTTAGGGCCAACGAAGATAAAACCACTGCGCTCTACCTGTTCTGCAAAATCTGCATTTTCAGATAGGAAGCCGTAGCCTGGGTGAATAGCAACTGCACCCGTTACTTCAGCAGCGCTGATGATACGAGGGATGTTCAGGTAGCTATCGATACCACGAGCTGGACCGATACAAATGGTTTCGTCAGCAAGCAGTACGTGCTTAAGATCGCGGTCAGCGGTTGAGTGAACTGCTACCGTTTTGATGCCAAGTTCTTTACATGCTCGCAGAATACGCAGTGCAATTTCACCACGGTTCGCGATTACTAATTTATCTAACATAATGAGTGCTCTCTATTATTCGATAATTACTAGAGCTTGGTCGAATTCTACTGGTTGACCGTCTTCAACTAGGATAGCCGTTACAACACCAGATTTATCAGCTTCGATTTGGTTCATCATTTTCATTGCTTCAACGATACATAGTGTTTCGCCAGCAGTTACAGATTGACCCACTTTAACGAACGGTTTTGCATCTGGGCTTGGAGCGCCGTAGAAAGTACCAACCATTGGAGAAAGAACTTGGTGACCAGCAGGAACCGCAGGAGCTGCCGCTTCTGCAGCTACAGGTGCCGCCGCAGGTGCTGCTGCGGCTACAGGAGCTGGAGCTGCTGCATATTGAATAGGCGCTGCAGATACAGGGCTGTTACGACTGATTCGTACTGACTCTTCACCTTCAGAGATCTCTAGCTCAGAAATACCAGACTCTTCAACCAATTCGATTAGCTTCTTGATTTTGCGAATATCCATTGTTTCTTTCTCTTTATCTGTTGATTGAACTTACTCTTTGACTGAGTAGGTTAGTAATAGTTCGTTGTTTTTATTTACTTTGCGTTGAGCTTGTTGAGCGCAGCTGTCAAAGCAAATTGATAACCTTGGGCACCTAAGCCACAAATCACACCTTCTGCTTTATCAGACAGGTAAGAGTGGTGACGGAATGGTTCACGTGCGTGAACATTCGATAGGTGAACCTCAATAAATGGGATAGCAACACCAAGTAGTGCATCACGCAACGCCACACTGGTATGTGTAAAGGCCGCTGGGTTGATAATAATGAAATCAACATTTTGATAAGCACTATGGATAGCTTCAATCAGCTCATACTCACGATTTGACTGTAAGTGAGATAGCTCAACATCGTGTGTTTTCGCTTGCTCGGTCAATGAGCTAATAATCTGGTCAAGTGTTTGAGAACCGTAGTGTGCAGGTTCTCTAAGGCCTAACAGATTAAGGTTTGGTCCATTTAAAACTAGAATGCGAAACTTTGTAGACATTGTGGGGCTATCTTCCTTTATCGTGTTTACGAACGTGAATGTTGCCATTTTATTGAAAATTTGGGGATAATTTCCAGTAAGAAAAACCCAAATTTAAAAATTAGAACCAGATTATAGCTAATTCAGCGCAAATCGCAGCAATTTACTGGTCTAATCTCCTATTGAGAGAGTGTGAGATTGTTACCAACTTAACAAAAAAGCGCCTTAGCCTTAATTTTGTCGAGGATATTTGAGATCAAGATCAGCCATAAAAAAACCGCCACATAGGTGACGGTTTAGAAAGGCGCTGTTTTAAACAGTAATTACGTAATGTAACGGGTTGCTTATGCCAGTTCGGCTTTCTCTGCAATCAGCTTATCGACCACGCTTGGGTCTGCCAGTGTCGACGTATCGCCTAGGTTGCCAGTATCGCCAGTGGCAATCTTACGCAGGATACGACGCATGATTTTACCTGAACGAGTTTTTGGTAATGAGTCGGTCCAGTGCAGTACATCTGGCGTTGCGATTGGGCCAATCTCTTTACGTACCCAGTCTTTGACTTCTTTATGAAGCTCTGCGGTTGGGAACTCACCATCATTCAACGTGATGTAAGCGTAAATCGCTTGGCCTTTAATATCATGAGGGATACCGACAATCGCAGCCTCTGCGATCTTATCAAATGCGACTAGAGCCGATTCAATCTCAGCGGTACCCATACGGTGACCTGATACGTTCAGAACGTCATCAACACGGCCAGTAATCCAGTAGTAACCGTCTTCATCACGACGAGCACCATCACTGGTGAAGTACATGCCTTTAAAGGTCGAGAAGTAAGTTTGTTCGAAACGGTCATGATCGCCGTGAACGGTACGCATCTGGCCTGGCCAAGAGTCAAGAATCACTAGGTTGCCGTCTGTTGCACCCTCAATGATGTTACCCATGTTATCAACCAGCGCCGGTTGCACACCGAAGAATGGACGCGTCGCTGAGCCCGGTTTTAGGTCTGTTGCGCCTGGTAGCGGTGCAATCAAGATTCCGCCCGTTTCTGTTTGCCACCATGTATCAACAATTGGAGACTGCTCATTACCGATTGTTTTGTAGTACCACTCCCACGCCTCTGGGTTGATAGGTTCACCCACTGAGCCCATGATTCTTAGGCTGTCACGAGACGTGCCTTCAACGGCTTCATTGCCTTTCGCCATCAATGCACGAATAGCTGTTGGCGCAGTATAAAGAATATTAACTTGGTGCTTATCGACCACTTCACTCATGCGGCTTGTGTTCGGGTAGTTCGGCACGCCTTCAAACAGAATGGTTTTTGCACCATTGGCAAGCGGTCCGTAAACAAGGTATGTGTGACCGGTAATCCAACCCACATCGGCTGTACACCAGAAAGTTTCGCCTTCTTGGTAATCGAATACGTATTTGAAGGTCATTGCTGCATAAACAAGGTAACCACCGGTGGTGTGCATAACACCCTTAGGTTTGCCTGTTGAGCCTGACGTATAAAGGATGAATAGTGGGTCTTCTGCGTTCATCTCTTCTGGAGGACAATCTGCAGATACATTAGCAATAGCATCGTGCCACCACACATCGCGGTGTTCGTGCCATGCAACATCGCCGCCAGTACGTTTGAATACTACAACCTTTTCGATGTTCTTCACTTCAGGATTCGTCAGTGCTTCATCGACATTTTTCTTCAGTGGAACCGCACGGCCGCCACGCACGCCTTCATCGGCAGTGATAACGACTTTAGAATTTGAGTCGATAATACGACCAGACAGTGCTTCTGGGGAGAAACCGCCAAATACTACTGTGTGAACCGCACCTATACGGGTACACGCCAGCATCGCAACCGCAGCTTCTGGAACCATTGGCATGTATAAACAAACTACATCACCTTTGCGCACGCCTTGCTCTTTTAGAGCATTTGAAAACAGGCACACTTCTTTGTGTAGTTCATTAAAAGTTAGCGTTTTGTCATCAGCCGGATCATCGCCTTCCCAGATGATAGCGACTTCATCACCGCGCTCAGCAAGGTGGCGGTCGATACAGTTAGCCGAAACGTTAAGCGTGCCATCTTCAAACCAGCGAATATCAATGTGGCCAGGGTCGAAAGAGGTATTTTTTACCTGTGTGAAAGGTTTAATCCAATCAACGATTTTTCCGTGTTCACCCCAAAAGCCTTCAGGGTCAGAAACAGATTGCTGGTACATGGCTAGGTAAGTGTCATTATCCGCGTGTGTGGTTGATTTAATATTTTCTTTTACCGGATAAACGTGGGCTTCACTCATTGCATCTCTCCTTGTGCCTACATTCCTAATGAACTGGCAACTTCCTTTGTGTTCAGTTTCTAGGTCTATTACAGAACCGTCGTTGTGTTATCACTCTCGACTAGGACGGCGATTTCCACAATTAGACTTTAGGATGAGACGTTGCTTTTCACTTACAAAATAGCGAGTTAAGTTCATTTTTGAGATGTTGCTCTCTATGTGAAGCGCCAGTGGTTGAATTAAGAATAAGAAGAGTTGAAACGGGGTAGGTCACCATGTTTCAGGCGAACAAAGATCAGGGCGGCGGAGATAGCGTCTTGTAATGCATCATGTTTATTGACGGGGATAGGTAAATCGAGCTGGCGACAGATAGCGTCCATACTGAGATCAAAATAGGCGTTAGGCAGCTGCCTTTCGAGCTTGTCTTGATAAAGTTGGCTTACTTCGACTAATCGGTTAGGCAGTGGAAATCCAAGCTGTTTTAAACAGGCGCGATCGAGGATTTTTTTATCATAGCGGATGTGATAGCCGACTAAAGGACGATTTCCAATGAAGTTCAGTAGCTCGATTAAAGCCTGTTTTTCTTCGATGCCGTGCTTTAGATCTTGATGGCGAATACGGTGGATTTTTATTGAATTGCAATCGAGCGATTGAGGGGCGCGCAATCGGACTTCAAAAGGTTGGCTGGTAATGATTCGGTTGCCGATGATCTTGGTTGCGGCAATGGTGACTAATTCTGCCTGATTGGGGTCGAGGCTGGTGGTTTCACAATCGAGAGATACGTATTCGTGATTAGCAGGCGCAGTAAACAGAGGCTGATAAGTAGAGCCTTTGAGTTTATGATGCCAGTAATAACGAACCAATCTATTCATCGTTCAATCGCCTAATCCCGTATCTGATAGTGGTAGCCAAGCCATTGCTTGAATTTTTTGACCACATGCAAGCTATGGCGAAGCAGGTCTCTGTCTGCTCGCTCCATCAATTTGACGTTAATCTTGTTGCTACTGTGCTGCTGAGAAAGTCTTTGGGCTAAGCGCCACTTAAAGAACTGTTTGAGTGCTTCACTAAGGTTATCGGCGGTACTTTGCTCAAGCACTTTCTTACAGACCAACTGTTCAATGCGTTCGAAGGTGTTGTTTACCGTGACACCATGCTCAAGACAGAGTGCCCTCACACCATGCACGATAGGGAAAATACCGCCTTGTTTGATATCGAGCCCTGACTTGGATTGTTTAACATTGCCAAACAGGGTGAGGGGTACTGAGAAGTTCAGAGCCGGTCGGCAGAATTCAGTCAGAATCAATTCTTGTCCGAGCATCAAATCACTTAGGTGCTGCTTTACGGGTTTTAATAACTCTCTATTACCCGCAACGGCGTGTGCATCCGCCATGATCGCGATATCCATCACGGTATCTGGCGTGGCTTTTTTTACCCAACGGGTGAGGGTTTGTTTCCACTCTTGTTCTGAATGCACCCATTTGGGGTTGTTGACCATCACGTTGCCCGGACAGAGTGGATAGCCCAATTGCTGCAATGTATGAGTGAGGTCGTTCATGGCGCTCTGGCATTGGTGCCACTCCAAGCCATCTTGAATTATTAGCGCGTTGTCTTGATCGGTTTTGAGGATTTGTTCTCCACGGCCTTCGGAACCCAACACGATGAGGCAGCAATGATTATGCAGTGCGGGTGGGATAACCAACTCAAACGCTTTCTCTATGATCTGTTCATTAACGGCTGAAATTAGCTCCATGATGAAGCGCGTGCGAATGCCGTTATTGAGTAGGCTTTCGACCAGTTGACGTTGTTTGTTGGAGGCTAATGCGAGCTCTTCAATGCTGGTGGATCGCGCAATACGCAAAGTGAGCACGTGAGAGTGAGTGGAGAATGCACTGAGGATTTGTGTCATATCCACCATGCCGACAGCATTTAGACCGTCACAAACCATCAACCTTTTTACCCGGTTTCTGGTCATGGTAATCATGGCATTAAATAAGAAATCCCCTTGGTTTACGTGCATCACCGGAAATGTTGCAATCTCGCCAACGGGCGTATCCTGTGGGAAGTTATCGAGCATTACAGCGTGCAATAAATTGGTTCGTGTGACGATCCCATACGGTAAGGAGCCTGAACCAAAATCTTTTATGCCTTTGTCGTCTAAATGCACCAGCGCCGAGTCTAAGCCTTGTTCTTTTAGGATTTGAGTCACTTGGTTGATGGGTTGCCCTGGCTCAAGAATCAGTGGTGGGTGATAGATAGAGCCATCCACTTTGGTCAATATAAACTCGGCAAGGTTTTGTTGCTGCTGAGCGGCCTCAATCAGAGTTTTCCGTGTCGACAGGTTACTATCAAAGTAGGCGGCAAATTGACCATTGGCGTGATAAAGATCGAGAAAAACATCGGTAGGCAGTAGGTAGCTTAAGGTGTCTTCGAGTGCGATATATTGATGTTTGGTGTGAGGTTCAAACTGGCTGCGCACATCAAAAATATCGTCATTGGCGTAATGTGCGTAAATCTCACCATCACTGCTCGCGCGCTCTTCAACGGCTCCTTTGATCAGGATGTGCAGGTGTCTGCTCGGCCTATCTGCTTCCAGTATCACTTCTTGAGAGCGGTAATACACCACGTCTAATGAAGAGCGAAGCTTCAATTGTTCCGTATCGGACAGGCTATCGAAGGGTGGGTGCTGCATATTAAATTTTTCAGGCATAAGCATCACAAGAAGTGGGAGTCTTTAATCAGTCTGACAAAATACCAGCGAAGCTCCAGACGACTTTAGTCTAAATGCAGACTAGATATCGATGAACGTGATATAGCTTGGTGATAAGTGATAAGTGATAAGTGATATCTAGGCTAATTAAATATAGGAATGCTATCCCAGTAATAATTCCCTTTTTCATCCTACTCTAGATAGGCATAATTGGAGCCGCCTTTTTCCGCACACTTTATAGGTTATTTATGTTTAGCCCCTCTCCTTACGGATGGATATCTCAGTATTTTCTTGGTTTCTTTTTTGCGTATGGTGTGTACTTGCCATTTTGGGCGTTGTGGTTTGAAGACCAAGGCGTTTCTGCAGGAGACATCGGTGTATTGATTGGTATTGGTTTTGCGACTCGCTGTGTTGCTAACCTTGTGATTACGCCGCGCATCCATAACGTAGAGAATCTTTTGCCCGCTCTGCGCTGGTTGAGCTTCGCCTCATTGTTATTTGTTGGCTTCCACTTCTTCACTGGAGGCAGTTTTCTATTGATGCTGTTGGCAACAGTACTGTTTAACCTCTGTTGTGGGCCGGTTATCCCTCTTTCTGACGCAATGGCTAACCATTACAGTCGTCTTAAGATGCTTGACTATGGACGCACTCGTTTATGGGGTTCGATTGCTTTTATTGCAGGTTCAACCGTGGTGGGTTATTTAGTCGCACAGTTCGGCACTGATATGATTTTGTATACAGCGCTTGCTGGTGTGCTGTTGTCGTTAATGTTAGCGATGAGAAACCCTAACGTGATGCCAGTAACGCAATCTGAGAAACAAGCAGTGCGACCAAAATTAGGTGAGTTACTGCGTGAGTCGTCTGTGGTTAAATTTTTGGCCTTGATGGCGTTGCTGCAAGGTAGCCATGCGGCTTACTACAGTTTTAGTGCGATTTACTGGAAAGAAGCAGGTCACTCAGAAGCGATTATTGGTTATTTATGGAGCCTAGGTGTTGTTGCTGAGGTGGCTGTGTTTGCTCTCAGTAAGCGCTTATTCTCTGGCTGGTCAATGCGTACTCTGTTCGTGGTAGCTGCAATCGGTGTGATGGCTCGCTGGGGTATTACGGCATCAACAACGGCGATTTTCGCCTTAGTTATGGTGCAAATGCTGCATGGTGTAACGTTTGCTATGGCACACATCGCAGCCATTCAATACATTCAATCAGAAGAACAGAATAAAATGGTCGCGCTGCAAGCTCTGTATAACGCGATTCCATTGGGGGCTGTTATCGCACTAATGACGACCTTAAGTGGTTGGGGCTATGAGCTTTGGGGGGCAAACATCTTCTGGGGTATGGCCGCGATGGGGGCTCTTGCTCTGTTCATTAAGTTGGACGAGAGAAGTTCAGTGGTTGAGATTAATCAATCAGGTTCGGAACAATTAGAATCTAACAGCAAATGCTGATAATTAGAGTCTGAAGCACAGAATTTAAGCGATTCGATTGAGTTAATGACCCATCCTTAGTTAAATGAAACCTCTCCCTTATGGAGAGGTTTTTTTATGGATGAAAAAGGGTTTTTAATGCAAGGATGGATAGTAATTCCAGTCTCTTTAGCCTATTTGGGCGTGTTATTTCTGATCGCTTGGTATGGAGACAGGCAGGTTCGTTGGCTATCGCGTTGGCGCCCATGGATCTATAGTCTTTCGATTGCAGTGTATTGTACCTCTTGGACTTTCTATGGAACGGTCGGACAGGCGAGCAATAACCCATGGTCCTTTTTACCCATCTATCTCGCCCCCATTCTGGTCTTTACACTCGGGTGGCGGATCTTGGCGCGGTTGATCTTGATTGCAAAGCGTGAACACATCACTTCAATTGCCGATTTTATCGCGGCTCGTTATGGAAAATCTCAGGGCTTGGCTGTTGCCGTCACCGTGATTGCCGTGGTCGGTATTCTTCCTTATATCGCGCTGCAACTGCGTGGTATCACCATGGGGCTAGATATTGTTGCGCCAAACCTAGCGTCTGATTTCGGCTATCAGGATTATCACGTGTCTTGGTTTGTGGTCGGTGCTTTGGCCATTTTTACCATGCTGTTTGGTACTCGGCATATCGATAACACAGAGCATCACCGTGGCATGATGATGGCGGTGGCGTTTGAGTCAATTGTTAAGCTAGCGGCATTCCTGATTGTTGGCCTGTTTATTATCTACCTGGCGTTGAGCAGTGACAAAATTGACTTGTTTGATGTGGCGGCTTCCACCTACGAATCGCCTAATATTCCGACCTTAATTATTCATACCGTTTTGACCATGTTGGCGATTGTCTGTCTGCCGCGCCAATTCCACACCATGGTGGTTGAGAACGAACGTCCTCAAGACTTGCATACCGCTCGCTGGTTGTTTCCACTTTATCTGATTTTGATGGGCCTGTTTGTGCTGCCAATTGCTTGGGCAGGACAAGGGCTGCTCACCGACATGCCGGCTGATACTTACGTGATCAGTGTACCAATGGCAGAAGGTGCGAATCACATTGCTTTGTTAGCTTTCCTCGGAGGTACTTCGGCGGCGAGTGGCATGGTGATTGTCTCGACCATCGCATTAGCGATCATGGTATCGAATGATTTAGTGATGCCATTGCTGCTGCGCCGTATGCGCCTAACTCAAAGAACCCATCGACATTTTTCTGGCATGTTGCTGGTGATTCGGCGTGGGTTGATTTTACTGCTGTTACTTGGTGCTTGGCTGTTCTATCAAGCGCTCGATACCATTCACTCACTGTCGGCGATTGGCTTTCTTTCCTTTGCGGCGATTGCTCAATTCGCGCCAGCACTTATTGGTGGTTTGTACTGGCGTCCGGGCAACCGGAAGGGGGTTTATGTCGGCTTAATGGTGGGCTCGTTGATTTGGCTGATCACCCTGATGAGCCAAACCAGCATGCTGGCGGGCGATAGTGAAAGTAACCTTTTACTGTGGATTATTACGCCACCAGAGTTGCTCAGCAGTTGGGATATCAGCAGCTCGAACTGGGGCATTGTGCTGAGTATTGTGCTCAATACCTTGTGCTATGCCGTGGTTTCGATGACAACTCGCCCAAGCCTAAGTGAGCGCTTACAATCGGCTGCTTTTATTGGTACCCCATTACCAGAAAATGAGAATATCAGCCTCTATCAAAGCCGTGTGACTGTCGCTGAATTAGAGATGCTGGCGTCTCGTTTTGTGGGGCGTAAGCGTGCGAAAAGTGCCTTACAGAGTTATTGGCAACAGCACGGGCAGCCGCTACTTCCTAACCAACAAGCGCCCGCAAGCCTGATTCGACATGCAGAACGTGTGCTCGCTGGTGTATTCGGTGCATCTTCAGCTAAGTTAGTACTTACTTCGGCCTTGCAGGGCAGAAATATGCAGCTTGAGGAAGTTGCGACCATCGTTGATGAAGCCTCTGAATTGTACGATTTCAGTCGTGGTTTACTGCAAGGTGCGATTGAACATATTGGTCAAGGCATTGCAGTAATTGACAAACAAATGAGGCTGGTGGCGTGGAATCAACGTTACTTAGAACTGTTTGAGTTCCCTGCTGGCTTAATTCAGGTGGGTCGACCCATTTCAGATGTAATTCGTCACAATGCAGAGCAAGGTTTATGTGGCCCAGGCGACCCAGAAGATCACGTTCGACGCCGTGTTTATCACCTTGAGCAAGGCACGCGACACACCTCATCTCGTATTCGTCCGGATGGTCGAGTGATTGAGGTGCAAGGTAACCCAATGCCTAGTGGTGGCTTCGTCATGAGCTTTACCGACATCACGGTTTTCAGACAAGCAGAGCAAGCGCTAAAAGATGCTAATGAAAGCTTGGAATCGAGAGTCCATGAACGAACTCAAGAGCTCGAGAAGCTTAACCATCGCTTGGTAAAGGCGACGCAAATCTCTGACCAAGAATCACAATCTAAGAGTCGTTTTCTTGCGGCTGTTAGTCACGATTTGATGCAGCCATTAAATGCAGCTCGCTTGTTTGCTTCTTCGCTATCTGAGGTGGCAAAAGAGCAAGAGGAGAAGCAGCTTTCTTCTCATATCGAAAGTGCGTTGGGTGCGGCTGAAGATCTGATTGGCGACCTGCTTGATATCTCGCGATTGGAGTCAGGAAAATTAGAAACCAACATTCACGCGATTGCCGTGCATGATGTGCTGACCAATTTGAATGCCGAATTTAGTGCTTTAGCAACGCAGCAGAAGATCCAATTTCAGATGATCCCATCGTCACTGTTTATTCACTCTGACCCTAAGTTATTAAGACGAGTGATTCAGAACTTTTTAACGAATGCGTTTCGCTATAACCCTGAAGGAAAAGTGGTACTCGGTGCGAGACGAGTCAATGGTCAAGTACGCATTGATGTGTGGGATAACGGAACCGGTATCGATGAAGACAAGCAACAAGAGATATTCGAAGAGTTTACGCGAGGTAGTCAAGTTCGTGCCGATCAGGGGTTGGGATTAGGGTTGGCGATTTCGAAAGGGATTGCTCATGTGCTTGGTCATCAAATCTCGATGCGTTCATGGCCGGGAGAAGGCAGCGTCTTTTCCATCACCTTAGCGAGAGCAGAGCAAGTGGCTCCGGTTGTGCAAGCTTCTACGCCAATGGCGACCAGTGATATCGAGCACTTGAAAATACTGTGTGTCGATAATGAGCGAGAAATTTTGGTCGGTATGGAGAACTTGATAGGGCGATGGGGCTGTGAAGTTAAGACCGCCGTCGACTTAGTCGAAAGTTTGAAGTGTCTCGATGATGATTGGCAGCCGGATGTGATTTTCTCTGATTACCGTTTAGATAATGGCAGAACGGGGCTCGAAGTATTGCAGCAGTGTCGTTTGCGCCTTGGGGACTCTTTTGAAGGGGTCATCATCAGTGCTGATAGAACCGATGACATGCTGGCAGCGATAAAAGCCAATAGCTTCAGCTTTATCGCTAAACCCGTCAAGCCGCTAAAACTCAGAGCGGTCTTAAATCGGGTGAGTTAGTTTAATTAACTCTTAGATATTAAAAAGGCCTCAGCTGAGGCCTTTTTCGATCTGTTCGCTCGGTTATGGATGACCGATTTACTTTAACCCGCAATACCGCCTTGAGTGAGTGTAGTTGGGTCAAGCAGTTTGCTGAGCTCTTCTCGGCTAAGATCGGTTTCTCTTTCTGCGACATCCAGAATTGGTAGGCCTTCTTTATAGGCTTTCTTGGCAATATCAGCCGCCTTCAAGTAGCCAATCACAGGGTTAAGTGCGGTCACCAGAATTGGATTCTTTGACAGTGCCAAATCGAGGTTGTCTTGGCGTACCATGAAGGTAGAAATTGCTTTATCAGCCAGTGCGACTGAACTGTTTGCTAACAACTCAATGCTTTCTAATACGTTATGAGCAATAACGGGCAGCATCACATTCAATTGGAAGTTACCCGATTGGCCTGCAATCGTAATGGTGGTGTCATTACCTATTACTTGAGCCGCCGCCATGGCTGCAGCTTCTGGAATTACAGGGTTTACCTTGCCAGGCATGATAGACGAGCCCGGTTGTAGAGCCTGCAACTCAATTTCCCCTAAGCCAGCCAACGGCCCTGAATTCATCCAGCGAAGATCGTTTGAGATCTTCATGATCGAAACTGCTGCAGTTTTGAGCTGGCCTGACAGCGCAACGATCGCGTCTTGGCTGCTGAGGTTAAAAAAGAAGTTTTCACTCGAGGTAAAACTGATCTTTGTCGATTGAGACAGGTTACTTGCAAACTTATCGGCAAAGCGTGGGTCGGCATTGATCCCCGTACCAACCGCTGTGCCACCTTGAGCAAGCGCCTTGACTGCTGGCAAGCTGCTTTCTATCGCTTGCTTGGCATGTTCAATCTGAAATTTCCAACCACCAAGCTCTTGAGCAAAGGTAATCGGCATTGCATCCATTAGATGGGTACGGCCAGTTTTGACTACCTCAGCAAGTTCATGCTGTTTTACGGTAAGCGCCGCAGAAAGGTGGGTAAGTGCAGGTAGTAGCTTATTTTCTGCCATCAAAGCGACACTGACTTGAATTGCTGTTGGCACGACATCGTTACTGCTTTGCCCCATGTTTACGTGATCATTCGGGTTCACGTCTCTTTGCAGGCTTCTTGAAGCGAGTGTCGCAATCACTTCGTTAGCATTCATGTTAGAGCTGGTGCCAGAGCCCGTCTGATAGACATCAATAGGGAATTGCTCGAGGTGTTTACCATCGATGATCTCTTGGCTGGCTTCGGCTATCGCGTTGGCAATATCACCTTCCAGTAAACCTAGCTGAGCATTAGTATCGGCGGCGGCCAGCTTAATTAACGCCAGTGCTTGAATGAAGCTGGTTGGCATCTTGTGTGAACTAAACGCGAAGTTATCCGCGGCACGTTGAGTTTGTGCTTGGTATAGCGCATCGGCAGGAACTTTCACTTCGCCCATGCTGTCTTTTTCTATCCGAAATTGTAGGGTCATGTTCTATCCTTGTTAGCCAAGTGGGGCTTGGACTTGTTGTAGTGTTTGGCTGAGATTCAAAAAACGCGCTTGGCCTTGTGGTTGCTGGCAGTAGTGGCGTTTCAAATAAAATAGTGGTGAGTGAATAGAGTCTAGGCAGATATGACGAAAGGTGAAACTGCGCTCTGGAGACTCAATCGCTTCAATTAAATGGAAGAAAACTTGGCGCAGATACAGCTCGCACAACAAGATGTTTTCTTGGGCGGCATGCTTTTCATAATAAGCCGAAAGCGTGAGTGCGCACTCGATATACTCTCGAATCACAAACGGCTCATGGCCTTGAACTTGTTCTAATGAAGCAAAGCGATCCTGTGCTTTGTAAAACCTCGAATAAAGAACCTGCTGCTCTTTCATCATCTGCATCTCACCAATGAGTGTTAATGATAATCATTATCAAATGAGATTTTAAAAACAACCCTTTGTTTCTCTTTTTATAAAGTGAGTAGGAAAAGAAAAAGCCGATACATGAAGTATCGGCTTTCTGGAGTCAGTACCTAATCCCTACAATGTAAGTACTGATTCATTTTTGCTAAACATCTTTGTTTCGTGGTAGTGCTTAGTGGTCGTGAGCTTCACCAGCACCTTTCGGGTAACGAATGTTCTCAACCATCTCTTGTACATCTTCAGGAACTTCAGTGGTCACTTTGTTCACTGCAATTGATACTACGAAGTTTAGACACATACCTAGCGTACCGATGCCTTCTGGGCTGATACCAAACCACCAGTTTTCCGGTGTGCTTGCTGCTGGGTTAATGAACTTGAAGTAGATGATGTAGCTTGCTGTGAAGGCAATACCTGACAACATACCTGCAATTGCGCCTTCCTTATTCATCTTCTTGTAGAAGATACCTAGGATGATGGCTGGGAAGAAGGATGCTGCGGCTAAGCCGAAGGCAAACGCTACTACCTGTGCTACAAAGCCTGGTGGGTTAATACCCAAGTAACCTGCACCTACAATCGCGATCATGGCAGCTAAACGAGCGGCTAACAGCTCCTGCTTGTCGGTCATGTTTGGTCTGAAGCCTTTCTTCAACAAGTCATGTGAAATCGACGTTGAGATTACCAATAGTAGACCCGCGGCTGTTGATAGTGCGGCTGCTAGGCCACCGGCTGCAAGTAGTGCTACAACCCAGTTTGGTAGTTTTGCTAGCTCTGGAGAAGCCAGTACGATGATGTCACGGTTAATCTTCATCTCGTTGCGCTCATCGCCCGAGTAGAACATTTTGCCATCGCCGTTCTTATCTTCCCAACCAACTAGGCCAGTGCTTTCCCAGTTTTTGTACCAGCTTGGTGCTTCTGCTGCTGCGACACCTTGCATGTCTGGGCCGTTAATCGTTTCGATCATGTTTACACGAGCGAAGGCTGCAACGCCTGGTGCTGTTGTGTATAGCAATGAGATGAACAGTAGTGCCCAACCCGCTGAGATACGAGCATCACGTACTTTTGGTACCGTGAAGAAACGAATGATTACGTGTGGAAGACCGGCAGTACCTACCATTAGAGCTGCACAGATGAAGAATACATCTACCATGCTCTTGTTACCTTCGGTATAGGCGGTAAATCCGAGCTCTTCGGTTAGTCCATCCAGTTTATCAAGTAGGTATACATCTGTACCTGATAGCGTAGAGCCCATACCAACTTGTGGAAGTGGGTTACCTGTCATCATGATTGAGGTAAAGATTGCTGGAACAAGGAAGGCGAAAATGAGGACACAGAATTGAGCTACCTGCGTATAAGTGATGCCTTTCATACCACCAAGCACTGCGTAGAAGAACACAATACCCATACCAATGATGATGCCTAGGTTAATATCAACTTCTAGGAAACGAGAGAATACAACGCCAACACCACGCATTTGGCCTGCAACGTACGTGAACGATACGAAGATTGCACAGAATACCGCTACCATACGTGCTGTTTTCGAGTAGTAACGTTCACCGATGAAATCAGGAACCGTAAACTGACCGAACTTACGTAGGTAAGGTGCTAAACATAGCGCAAGCAGTACATAACCACCTGTCCAACCCATTAGGTAAACCGCACCGTCGTAACCAACGAATGAGATGATACCTGCCATTGAGATGAATGATGCTGCCGACATCCAGTCAGCGGCTGTTGCCATGCCGTTTGCTACTGGGTGTACACCGCCGCCAGCAACGTAGAATTCACTAGTTGTTCCAGCGCGAGCCCAGATTGCGATGCCGATATAGACTGCGAAAGTAATACCGACGAGAATAAACGTCCAAGTTTGAATATCCATGTTCTAGCCTCTAGTCTTCCTGTACGTTGTATTTTTTGTCCAGCTTATTCATGCGAACAACGTAAATAAATATCAACGCCACGAAGGTATAAATTGAACCTTGTTGAGCGAACCAAAAACCTAGCTTAAATCCGCCAAATTGAATGGTATTTAGGACATCCACAAATAAGATGCCAGCGCCGTAAGACACCACAAACCATATTGCGAGTAGTGTTCCCATTATTCCCAAGTTTTCCTTCCAGTAGGCTTGAGCATGTTCCGTAGATTCGAACGCCATTGCCTTCTCCTTTATTCCGTTTTCGTAGAAACCGTTTTTGTGAAACCGTTTTGTAAAATAGCGTGTTAACGTAATGTTACGATTTAGAATGTAGCAAGGATAAGTCAAGGGATCTGTGCAACTTTAGTCGGGATGGTATTAGCGCTAATGTACTGAAATATGGGAGCTAGGAGACATAACCATAGAAAAATGTGATGTTACAGTATTGTTAAATTAGCCAAAGGTCTAACAAAGAGGGATGAATTAGAGTGCGAGTCATAAAATTTAACAACTAAATGACCGAGAAACTGTATTTAGCCCTGCTTATGACACGAAGCGAAACATAAGTTTGTTATAGTAACTACGGCACTTTCACCGACCGTGCCTTGCTAAACGGCAAAAGATCAACAGGCTTAAAGCTCGGATTTTATTCTTTGGGGGAACGAATTGGACGCAATAACCATTAACCACTTATTCTTGACTGGTGCCGTACTCATCGCCATCAGCGTACTTTTCTCACAAGTGTCCTCTCGATTGGGCGTTCCGATTCTTTTGATCTTTTTGTTCGTTGGTATGTTAGCGGGTGAAGATGGACCCGGTAATATTCATTTCGATGATTACTCACTGACCTACTTGGTGAGTAACCTTGCGCTTGCCGTGATTCTGTTGGATGGCGGTATGCGAACCAAGGTGGCGAGCTTCAAGGTCGCTTTCTGGCCTTCGCTCTCGCTGGCGACGATAGGTGTCGCATGTACAGCAACCTTAACCGGATTAATGGCGGCTTGGCTGTTTGACTTGTCATTAATGCAGGGCATCTTGGTCGGGGCGATTGTTGGTTCAACCGATGCGGCAGCGGTATTCTCTTTGCTGAAAGGACAGAGTCTCAATGAGCGTGTGGGTTCAACTCTAGAGATCGAATCAGGCACTAACGACCCAATGGCGGTCTTCCTGACGGTGACTTTAATTGCGCTGTTAGGCAACCCTGACGCTGAGATGGGAATGAACTTCCTACTGCAAAGTTTTGCGATGCAGTTTGGTATCGGTACTCTTGTTGGTATTGGCGGCGGCTGGGTTCTATGGAGCTTAATCAATCGAGTACAACTGGCTGATGGCCTTTACTCCATTCTGGTACTCAGTGGGGGCGTGGCTCTGTTTGCGTTCTCTAACATGCTTGGCGGTAGTGGCATCTTATCGATTTACCTCGTAGGTCTGTTCATTGGTAATCGTCCGACGCGTTCTCGACACTCTATCCTTAATGTTCTTGATGGCATGACGTGGCTAAGTCAGATCGTGATGTTCTTGGTGTTGGGTTTATTGGTGACGCCATCGACATTGATGGACATTGCACTTCCTGCGTTAGCATTGGCTTTCGGTATGATCTTGTTTGCTCGCCCATTGTCTGTTTGGTTGGGTTTACTGCCGTTCAGAAGCTTTACCACCAAAGAACGTTGGTTTGTTTCTTGGGTAGGTTTACGTGGCGCTGTGCCGATCATTTTGGCTGTGTTCCCGATGATGGCTGGTCTGCCTAATGCCCAACTTTACTTCAACATCGCCTTCTTCGTGGTTATGGTTTCGCTGATTGTTCAGGGCGGTAGCTTGATGAAAGTTGCGAGGTTGGCTCAGGTGACCTTGCCACCGACACCGACGCCGATTTCTCGTACCGGCATGGAGATTTATCCGACCAGTGAGTGGGAGATGTTTGTCTACAAGCTGAAAGAGGAAAAGTGGTGTGTTGGTGAACCGCTTAAACGTTTGTCTATGCCAGAAGGGACGCGAATTACGGCACTGTTTAGAAAAGATGCTTTGCTTCACCCATCGGGTAGCACCGTGTTAGAGGCGAACGATATTCTCTGTGTGCTTGGTCAAGATAAAGACCTAGATAGCTTAAGTGCGCTATTCAGTGAGGCTCCTCTAGCTGAAGAGGCCGCTCGATTCTTTGGTGATTTCTTCCTGGATGTCGAACTATCGATTGCAGCGGTCAGTGATTGTTATGGTATCGAACTGGGCTCGGAAGAAGAGCGAGAAATGACGCTAAAACAATTGGCAGAGCGAGAGCTTGGTGCACACCCTGTATTGGGTGATAGCTTTATGTGGCATGACATTACTTGGGTGGTCGCAGAGATAGATGATCATAAAGTCGTCAGGTTGGGTTTATGTTTGCCAAAGACGACTTTAGAAGAGGATATCAGTGAAGTTTAGTTGTGGACTTCTTGTAGCAAGATAACCGCCTGAGTTCGGTTTTTCACATCCAGTTTACGGAAGATGGCTGTCATATGTGCTTTGATAGTCGCTTCCGAAACATTCAATTCATACGCGATTTGCTTGTTCAGCAGGCCGTCTGAAAGCATCCCTAACACCTTGTATTGCTGGGGCGTCAGTGTGGAAAGCTTTTCCGCAAGGTCGCTACAGGCTGCATTATTGGTAATAAGCCCTTCAGGAAAGAACGGGTCGCCATTCAGCACTTGATTGAGTGCACTCACCAATTCACGCATATCACTCGACTTAGGAATGAAGCCAAACGCACCGTGGCTCTTCACTTGAGTGACAACGCTGGCATCCTCGCTGGCTGAGATCACCACAATCGGTAAATCTGGATATTCAGCACGCAGTTGAATTAAGCCCGACATCCCGTTTGCTCCCGGCATTTTAAGGTCGAGAAGTAACAGGTCCGGTTCATCTTCTTTTTTTAGTAGAGTCAGTAAGGCATCGAGAGAATCAGCCTCAAGCAGGTTCGCACCGCTGATAGCCATATGAACTGACTGAAACAGGGCGTTGCGAAAGAGAGGGTGGTCATCAGCAATGATGATGGTATAGGTCGAGTCCATGACGTTCATACTTTTAACAATTTAGTTAATATTTATTATCATCCTGATTGAGTATGTGGACAATATTTATGCATTAAAAGTCTGAACCATATCGACTTTTATCCCCAGAATAAGAAAGTGTTACTCTGAATAGTAAAAAAGCCGCACTGCCATCTCGTTACGGAGGGGCGGTGCGGCTTTCGTTTAGGCGGATATTCCGGTGAATATTGCCGTTATAGCTGGTGGTTTTGCATATGTTTCAAGAATACATCGGCAGGCATAAAGCCCGTCACACGAGCATTTGGAACATGGTTACCCTCGCCATCCCAGAACTCAATGGTTGGTAAGCCGAGTACCTGTAATTGTTTAAGCAGTTCAATATCTTGAGGCATGTTTCTCGTTACGTCAGCCTGAAGCAGGACGAAATCAGAAAGCTTGTTCTCAACATCGGCTTGGTGGAAGGTGTACTTCTCAAACTCTTTACATGCCACACACCAATCGGCGTAGAAATCGAGCATCACTGGCTTGCCGAGTTTCTTGGCTTCGATGAGCTGGATTTCTAACTCTTCAACCGTGTTGACGCGGGAAAATTGGATTTGTTGTTCAACCACAACGCTCTTTTCTGCGAACCAGTAATTTAGCGCAGGTTGAGCTGATGCGAACAGGCCAAGCATCGCGATGATACCTACAGCGCTCTGTTTCCAACCACCGAATGGCAGTGCATTCTTGCTGTGGTAAAGCCAACCAAAGGCGATGAACCCAAGACCAGACCAAAGTACCGTTGCCCACAATTCAGGAATAATTCGCTCTAGCAGGAAGATAGGCGCTGCCAGCAAGATAAAGCCGAATACGATCTTCACCTTGTCCATCCAGCTACCTGCTTTTGGTAGTAGCTTATTACCAAACACCGCAACCAAAATCAGCGGAATACCCATACCCATCGCTAACGCATAAAGAGCGATCGCTCCGGTTAATAGGTCGCCACTTTGAGCCACATACAGTAACGCGCCTGACAGTGGCGCTGTGGTACAAGGTGAACACACCAAACCAGAGATAGCACCCATTGCGAACACGCCCAAGGTATTGCCACCTTGTTGCTTGTTACTTTGGTTGTTAAGCCAAGTTTGGATGCTGCTTGGTAGTTGTAGGTTATAAACGCCGAACATCGACATCGCCAACGTCACGAACAGAACACTCAGCGCGATTAATACGTAAGGGTGTTGCATCGCAGCTTGGAACTGCATGCCTGCTGAAGCAACCACTAAACCCAATAAGGTGTAGGTCAGCGCCATGCCTTGCACGTAGATGAAGGACAGCATCAGCGCACGACCTTGGCTGAGCTTGCCGCCGCCTAATACGATACCGGTTAGGATTGGGTACATAGGCAGAACACACGGCGTAAAGGCTAAGCCAACACCGAGAGCTAAGAATAATAGTGGCGTCCACCAACTGTCACCGAGCTTATCGGCTAAGCCTGCTTCTTTTGAAACGGGAGCATTGGTTTGTTGAGTGGTATTGCTTGCTGCGTCAGCGGTAGGAGAAAAGGCTTGTACTGAATTGTCAGCTTCACCAGCTGCATCAGAAGAACCTTGTAAAGCACCACTGTTTTGCTCATCACTGCTTTTCATATCCCCAGAACTCGTCGCAGTAAACGGTTCAATGTCGATTACTCGGATCTCTGGTGGGTAACAGAAACCAGCATCTGCACAGCCTTGATACTTAACGATAAGCTGTGAGCCATCTTGGTAACTCTGTAGAGGAACTTGCACGAATAATGGCTGAGTATAGATGCTCACCTCACCGAAGAATTCATCTTGGTGTGGTTGGCCATTTTCCATTTCAACATTGCCGATAGTGAGATTTTGGCCAGTGAACGAGAGGCTATGTTGATAGAGGTAGTAGCCCTCTTTTACTTGCCAGTCGAGAAGGACCTTGCCGTCTTGCTGGTAGTAATTGAAAGGGAAAGCTTGGTCTACAGGGACAAAACCGTTGTTATTGCCTCCGAAGCTTGGCTCGGCGTTGTCGTTTCCAAAAAGCGCCCACGCAGGCTGGGTGAACAGGGAAACACAAACAAAAAGTAATGTGGCAAGTCGTCGCATACTATTTAGTCATCAAAATGGAGTTGAAGGTATCTTAACTCAATCAGACCGTAATAGTTTGTGATTAGTTTCATCGGTAAACAAATATCCCCTAAGGCGGGTGAGCTATTTTCTGGGGCAGTCGAGAGAGTGTCAGTCGCTCAACATGAGTTGTCAGCTTTTGCCAATAAGACATTTAAGCCACTCCTAAGCGTGCTCTTACTACTTGTTCGCAAGCATCTATATTCGTGGTGTCTTTCGGAATAATTAACACCGTGTCATTGCCGCCAACCGTACCGATAATCTCGGTATGTGGGTCGATATCAACCAATCTTGCGACCAACTGTGCGCAACCAGGGTTTGTTTTTACGATCACCATTGCTTGGTTGTGAGTAATTAATTCGATTTGTGATGAGATTGACGCATCGACACGTACCGGTGCGCTTTCTACGGTGATGCAGTAAACCTTTTTGCCACAGGCGTTCTGGATTTTGACAACACCGAGTTGTGACAAAATACGAGACACAGTCGACTGGCTAATGCCTGTATAACCAATGTCGACGAGTTTCTCTCGCAGCTGGTTCTGGGTCGAGAAGCTTTGCTGTTGTAGTAAGCGTTTGCACGCTGCAGTCAGTGTTTTATCTTCAGCTGAATACAAGCAACCGTGCTCAGTGATTTGGTTCATGAACAACTCCTTAAAGCCAACGTGTGGGTATCGCTTGTCCATAGCGCAGAACGCACTCCCAAAGCCGTAGAGTACGATTGTTAATTAGGGCTTACCGATGAATCCCGAAATAAATAGGAAGGGTATGCGTGATGTATGATCTTCTATTCATCCAGTCTACCACTAAAGAATAGTTATCTTTTTGAAGGCGATCACCAAACAAAATTCTGGTTATTTGCTTTTTTTGTGGAATTTTATTCTTTGGGTAAGTGGATATTTATTCCGGGTTGGGAATAAATATCCATGCAGTTTGAGCGGTTTCTTTTACGAAGGTAAGAGCGCTAAGGGCTAGCGGATTTCACTCATGATCTCGCGAGAGAATACTTTTTCACAATAGTGACATTTTAGTTGGACGTTTTCGTGTTTTAGCTGCACTTTAAAGCTACTTTCAACGGGTTCACCGTGCGAAATACAGTTGCTATTCGGGCAAGAGTACACACTGTTGATTTGGTCTGGCAGTACTAATGTTAGCTTATTAACCACCTTGTACTCTTCAATCTGATTTACCGTCGCTTGCGGCGCATACAGAGCCAATTGGTTGGCTTGTTCCTTGGTCAGAAAGATGTTCTCAATCTTTATCAGATCTTTGTGACCAAGCGCAGATGATGGCAGATTCAATCCCATGGTGATGCGTTGTTCTGTTTTGTGTAGCTTAAACAGTTTAAGGATTTTGATACCAAGATGAGCAGGGATGTGGTCAATCACGCTGCCGTTACGGATTGCTTCTACTTGTAGCTGAGTTTGTTTAACCATGACTGTTTCTCCTGCTTATAAAGTGTCGTTAAGAACTAGGGCCAATAGGGCTTCGCGAGCGTATACACCGTTTTCAGCTTGTTCAAAGTAATAAGCGTGTGGCGTTTTATCTACGTCGGTTGTGATTTCATCGACGCGTGGTAATGGGTGAAGCACCTTCATGTTCTGGCGTGCATCTTTCAAGGTATCGGCCGTTAGAATGTAAGCCGACTTCATGTGCGCGTATTCCGATGCATCGAAGCGCTCTTTCTGTACGCGAGTCATGTACAGGACATCCAGTTCAGGCACTACTTCTTCAATGCTGCTGTGGGTGCTGTATTGGATGCCCATCTCTTCCAATTCTTCACAGATGTAATCAGGCATCGCTAACACTTCTGGCGCGATAAAGAAGAAACGCACGTTATTGAATTTTGATAGTGCTTGCGTCAAAGAGTGTACGGTACGGCCATATTTTAGGTCGCCGACGAAAGCCACATTGAGGTTATCGAGCGTGCCTTGCGTTTCGTAAATCGAGAACAGATCCAATAAGGTTTGCGTTGGGTGTTGGTTTGCACCGTCGCCACCATTCACAATTGGCACACCGTTAGAAAATTCAGACGCTAAGCGCGCCGCGCCTTCTTGTGGGTGACGCATCACAAAGGCATCCACGTAAGATGAAATCACTTGAACGGAATCGGCAAGTGTTTCGCCTTTTTTCGCCAGCGATGTGTTGCCGCCATTATCAAAGCCGATGACTGTGCCGCCAAGGCGTTGAACTGCGGTTTCAAATGAGAGGCGAGTTCGAGTTGAAGGCTCAAAGAAGCAGCTCGCAACGACTTTATTTTTCAGCAGCTCAGGGTTTGGTTCTGCTTTGAGTCTTGCTGCAGTATCGACGATAAGCTCCAGTTCATCACGAGATAGCTCTGGAATGGAGATGATGTGCTTGTTAAATAACGAATGCGCCATAACGGGTCTTCCTTTTTCTATGCATACAGTCAAATTGCGGACAAAAAAAAGCCCCCTAAAAATAGGAGGCTTCGAAATGATCAATAGAGCAAAATAAAAATGACACCAACGCCGTTCTAAGGCGTATTGGCTGACAATCATGTGCGAAAAAATTGCGGTTCATTTTTTGCTCTCTTAAGACAAATTGCGGAGGATTATACTCAGATAAAAAGGCCATGCAATACTTTCTGTAAAGTATTCATTTAATGGATTTTTATGCGAGATTACGTCCATTTTGAACTCCCATTTAAGTCTTTGTTGGGGCTAAGACTTACAGGGTTTTCCAGGAAATTATCTCTTCAACCGCATGAAAAAAAATGCGAGTTTTATTCAAGGTCAAAATCCCAAGAACGCCACCCGCATTTCCCTGTCATTGCACTTAACTTATCAACGTATTTCGAACAAGTGAGTGCCTAGCTTCTTAATTTTTAACGTCTTAACTGTTTAGTTTCTTAGTTTCTTAGTTTCTTAGTTTCTTAGGTAATTAGCTGCCTAATGTCGCAACCATTACTGCTTTGATGGTGTGCATGCGGTTTTCTGCTTCATCGAACACGATAGAGTATTCAGACTCAACCACTTCATCCGTCACTTCTACGCCATCTTTAAGCTGCGGATATTCAGCAGCAAGCTGTTTGCCGACAGTTGTATCTTCGCCGTGGAAAGCAGGTAGGCAGTGCATGAATTTCACATGTGGGTTGCCTGTTGCTTTGATCATGTCCATGTTGACTTGGTAAGGCATCATTAGGTTGATACGCTCAGCCCATGCTTCTTTCGCTTCGCCCATTGATACCCAAACGTCGGTATATAGGAAGTCACAACCTTGCACGCCTTCTTGAACATCTTCTGTTAGCGTGATTTTGCCGCCAGTGTGTTCTGCGATTTCACGACATTGAGCTAATAGCGCTTCTTCTGGCCAGAATTGTTTTGGAGCAACAAGGCGAATGTCCATGCCCATTTTAGCAGCACCAACCATCAGAGAGTTGCCCATGTTGTTGCGAGCATCACCTAGGTAAGCAAACTTGATTTCATGCAATTGCTTGCCACGGCCGTATTCCGTCATAGTTAGGAAGTCAGCTAGGATTTGTGTTGGGTGGAATTCGTCAGTCAGGCCATTCCACACAGGAACGCCAGCGTAAGCGCCTAGCTCTTCAACGATTTCTTGACCAAAGCCGCGGTATTCGATGCCATCGTACATACGGCCTAGAACGCGAGCGGTGTCTTTCATTGATTCTTTGTGGCCAATTTGAGAGCCAGATGGGCCTAAGTAAGAAACTCGAGCACCTTGGTCGAATGCTGCTACTTCGAATGCACAGCGAGTACGAGTTGAGGTTTTTTCAAAGATAAGCGCAATGTTTTTGCCAGTCAGTGTTGGCTGTTCGTAACCGTTGTACTTCGCTTTTTTTAGCTCCATAGAAAGATCTAACAAGTGTTGAATTTCGCGTGGAGTGAAATCTAGTAGTTTTAGGAAGTTACGATTGCGTAGGTTAAAAGCCATGATGTATTCCTTCTTAGATTTAGGCGCTTCCTTGTTACAGGGAAATAAAATTCAAGAAAGCGCGATTCAATTTTTAGTTAAAGTTGTTCGGTTTTGTTTGTTTCGTTTAATCTGTTTTCGCAAGCTTTAAAAGCTCTCAAGGTTTAAGGCTCTCAAGATGATAAAGCTCGCTAGTGCATTAACCTTTGGTGATATTGGTGCCCGCTTGGCCTTGCAGGATTTGCAAACCATCTTCGAGTGCGCCGATACCCACTACTTTGCCGCCTTGCTGAATGAACTCGCACGATGCTTCAATTTTTGGCCCCATTGAGCCTGCATCAAATGTAAACTTCGCCAATTCACTTGGTGTAGTACTGCGCAGTGCGTGTTGAGTCGGTTTGCCCCAATCAAGATAAACAGCGTCAGCATCGGTCAGAATAAGTAGTGCATCCGCATCCAATTGTTTCGCCAAGAAAGCCGCTGACATGTCTTTGTCGATAACCGCTTCAACGCCGACTAATTTGCCATTTTCTTTTTTCACTGGGATGCCACCACCGCCAGTACAAATTACGAGGTGACCTGCATCGATAAGTTGAGTGATCGCTTCGTGTTCAACAATGCCAGTAGGGCGTGGGCTTGGCACTACTCGACGGAAATGTTGACCGTCTGGTTTTACGATCCAGTGGAATTTCTCCGCTAACTCACGCGCTTCTGCTTCTTCGTAGATCGGGCCAATTGGCTTAGTTGGATCTGCGAATGCAGGATCGTTTGGATCAACGGTCATTTGCGTCAACATGCATGAGATGTTGCGGTCAGGCAGGTAGTTTTTGAACTCTTGCATCAGCATGTAGCCGATCATGCCTTGAGTCTCACTGCCCAATACATCCAATGGATACGGGTTTACTTTTTTGTACTCCAAACCTTGCAGAGCAAGTAAGCCAACTTGTGGACCATTACCGTGCACTAGAACCACGTTGTACACTTTCGCGATTTCAGAGATGGTTTTAACAGCCGTTTCAATATTACGGCGTTGAACATCGGCTTCTAACGGCTCACCGCGACGAAGTAGGGCATTACCGCCGAGTGCAACAACAACAGTTTGCTTAGTCATAATTGTGTTCTCTCATTTTGGCCAAGTTGAGATTATTTAAGGTCGTTCAACTTGGCCGTTTCGTCTTAGTGATTAGATACCATCACGCTCAATTGGGCAGCTCATGCAGCGTGCACCACCGCGACCGCGACCAAGTTCGTCTCCTGGAATCGGAAGAACCGTGATGCCTGCTTTGTCGTATTTTTCGTTGGTGTATGTGTTGCCTTCGTAGCCAATAACAACGCCAGGTTTAACCGTTAGAACGTTGTTTGCATCGTTCCACTGCTCACGTTCTGCATGGAAGTTGTCGCCACCCGTTGTGATTAGGTTTAGCTTGTCTACGCCAAGTGCTTTCTCGATAGCTGTTACGAAGTAGCCTTCTTCTTTCACTTTCACTGCGCCTGACTCATCGCCAGTTAGGTTCCAGCACTGCACGTCTTTACTTACCACTTCAGGGTAAACAGAGAACGTATCTTCGTTCATGTGAGTCATCACGGTGTCTAAGTGCATGCAAGAACGGTGTTTTGGTAGCTGCATTGCGATAACTTGTGTCGCTTGACCGTGTTTGAATAGGCTAGACGCTAAGTGTTCAACACCTTGTGCTGTTGTACGCTCAGACATACCGATAAGAACCGCGCCACGGCCGAGAACAAGAACGTCACCACCTTCGATTGTTGAGTTGTCGTAGTTGATGTTTTCTTCATCACCGAAGTATTTAATGAAGTCTTCGCCTGCGAATGTTGGGTGCCAGCGGTAAATAGCGCGAACGTGGTTTGTTTCACGTTGACGAGCAGGTTTCGCCATCGGGTTGATAGATACGCCACCGTATACCCAGCAAGATGTGTCACGAGTAAATAGGTGGTTTGGTAGAGGTTCGATAATGAAGTCAGTTGGTGCGTGCATGCCTTGCATCATTGAAGATGATTTCATTGGCATTTCAGCGTAAGACAGACCGCCCGTTAGGATTTTTGCTAGCTCTAAGTTTGGTAAGTCGCCCAAGTAGCAGCGCACATCATTAGCGAATGTTTTACCCAAACGGTAATCAGATACCTGGCAGCTTAGTAGCCAGTCTTTCGCTTCTGGCACTGCTAGTGTGTCTGCTAGTAGGTCAGTAAGAAGAAGAACTTCAACACCCTGATCACGTAGCGTTTTAGTAAATGCGTCATGCTCTTTACCTGCGCGCTCAACAGCCAGTACGTCATCAAATAGTAAATCGTGACAGTTAGAGGGTGTTAGGTGAGTCAGTGCGCGTCTTGGGCGGTGAACTAGAACACGGCGCAATTGACCTATTTCAGAACCTACATAGAACTTACTCATGATCGTCTCTCTCTTATATATTTGAATTACTTTTATCGCTAAGAGTAATTATTTATTTTCAGTGGAGAATAATGAATTATTTTATTCATATCTCTTGTCTGGAATTAATATTACGCCTGCTACTCAGGTATTCTTAGAGATCTATCACAAATCGTTTTTTATCCCGCAGCCCTTTAAAATTAAGGGTTTTAACAAACTTTATGCACTTTTAGTCATGACGATTACATTCTAAATAGTTAGCTGTTAGGGAACTTTATGCACGCTTTTTTGATGAACCTTCCTAGAATCAAAATTGTTAGGGATTATATGCATAATAGTTTTATTGATAAGAATGTACTTAGCTTGGAAGTATGCAAAGTTTCTATTTAGATATTTAATTTTGGATGTGAAATTAATTATTTATTAACAAAATAAATGCGAATAAAGCTGTTGTGGTCACACTTTATAATTGGTTTTTTTAAGCCAGTTTTCTAAAAAAATAGCTTTTATTTCCCCTTTGGTTATTACAAGGTGAATAACTTTAAATATAATTAACGTTAATAAATGACTAAATATCTTTATAAACATAATGGAGAGGAATGGATTGTTTTTTATTAGCCTTAACATCAATGTTAAAACGTTGATTTACGCTTTGTCGAAGGTGTCCTTGGGTTGTTTAAGGTTGGCTGATGAGGTTGGCTATAGAGAGGCTTAAAATAGAGTGTGTGCAGCTCGTGAGGTTGTTTTGGGACTGGCTCTGAGGGAGATAGCAATAAAAAAGCCGCTAAGAAAGCGGCTTTGAACGAGAAGGTGGTGTGTAGGTTTTAGATAAGCGCACCAATACTTAGTACAACGATGCAGAACACCATCAAGATTCCGATTAATGGCATCACCCATTTAACCCAGCGCACGTAAGGGACACGAGCAATCGCCAAGCCGCCCATTACCACTGCAGAGGTTGGAGTGATTAAGTTGACCAAGCCAGATGCAGATTGGTAAGCGGTGATAACAAGGTCACGACCTACGCCAGCAAAATCGGCTAATGGCGCCATGATTGGCATAGTCAGCACTGCTAGACCAGAGGTCGAAGGTACTAAGAATGACAGTAGAATTTCTAAGAAGAACATCACGTTAATGAAGACAACTGAAGAAAGGCCAGTCACCATTTGTTCTGCTGAGAAAAGAATAGTGTCGGTGATCATACCGCGGTCCATTACGACTACGATACCACGTGCGATACCTATGATAAGCGCAACGCCCAGTAGGTCTCGAGCACCGTCAATGAAGCTAGTTGTGAACTCTTCCTCGCTCATGCGAGACACAATACCGACAATAATAGTCGCTGCTAAGAACATCGCGGAGATCTCTGCCATCCACCATCCAGCAACGGATACACCGTAAATCATGACAGCGAAAGAGCCACCAAAAATGGCCAGGATCAGTTTGCGAGTCGCGGTGAACTCCAGTTTTTCACCACTTGCGTTGCCAAGGAAGTGCGCTTTGTTCTCTTCGTATTTGTCGTAAACAATCGATGTTGTTGGATCGGCTTGTACCATTCTTGCGTAGTGCATGACGTAGGCGACACAGATACCCCAACCAATAATCAGCATTCCAATACGCAGCGCGATACCGTCGGTAAATGGAATACCAGAGGCGTTGGCAGCAATAACGGTCGCGAATGGGTTAATGGTAGAGCCTAGCACCCCAATGCCCGCGCCAAGCAATACCGTCGCAGCCGCAACTAGAGGGTCAAAGCGAGCTGCCATCATTACTGGTACTAGTAATGTATAGAATGGCAGTGATTCTTCCGCCATGCCGTAGACGGTACCGCCAGCGGCAAACAATGCCATCAGTATCGGTATCATCAACTCTTCTCGCCCCTCTAAGCGGGCGGTAACGCGCTCGATGCCAGCATCAATGGCACCCGTTTTGGTTACTAGCCCTAAGAAGCCACCAATGATTAAGATGAACAGCGAAACGTCGATAGCCGCGGCTTCATAGCTATTGTGGTCGTAGAAGCCATCAATAGGCGCTAGCAGTACATCAATCACGCCTTGAGGGTTACCTTCTACCGCTTGATAGGTTCCGGTTACGGGTACTTCTCGGCCTAGCTCTTCATTCATTGCACGGTCGTATTGGCCTGCTGGAACAATCCAGGTAAGCAGCGCGACGAACGCAATCAGAATAAATAGAATGGTGTAGGCAGAAGGAAATTTAAAGTTGGCAAAGAAGCCGCCCTTTTTTTTCTCGCTTGGTATCGTTTGAGTTGTCATGGCTATCTCCTTACATCATCTTAAATAGAAGTGATGTGAATTAGCGACTAATGATTTATAGATTGTAAATACACGGACACTTATAAAGCACTCAACGATATAAAGTTGCTGACTTTAAATTAAGGTTGTTTTTATATTTACCAATCCAAATAAAGTTAGATTTAATTTAGCTGCGGTTATTTTATTCCTTACGTAAGTATTTAAGTTTGGTGCTGTTCACAAAAATAATGGCTAATGAAAGGGCTGAAAAATGGCAGAAAATTGGCAAGGTTTTTTGGTTAGTTAGCTTGGATTAATATTCGATGGGGATGACGGTAAATCAAAGGGAGATTGACTGGGTAGGCATTCCTAATTAATGGCCTGAATAATCCTGGAATTTTATTCAAACTTTATTTTTAGTTGGTTTTTGAATTTTATAACGGTTATTTGACGTGTATCAAATAACACATTGAGCAGAAAACAAAAAAGGAAGCCGAAGCTTCCTTTTTTAGTTTAGAACATTAGTGATTACTAGATGAATAGGCCGCCAAATGCGAAGCCGAGTGCAACCGCTGTACTGATTGTTACCACACCAGGAATGAAGAATGGGTGATTAAATACGTACTTACCAATACGCGTTGAGCCTGTGTCATCCATCTCAACCGCTGCCAGTAGCGTAGGGTAAGTTGGAAGTACGAACAGTGCACTTACTGCAGCAAAAGAAGCCACGGCTGTTAGTGGTGCTACGCCAATCGCTAGAGCTGCTGGCATTAGTGCAACTGTTGTTGCGCCTTGAGAGTAAAGCAGCATAGAAGCGAAGAACAAAACAAGAGCCAGCATCCATGGGTAGTCAGCCAGTAGAGCACCTGCTACGTCTTTGATCTCAGCAACGTGTGCGTTTACAAACGTTGAACCTAACCAAGCTACACCAAGTACACAAACACACGCTGTCATACCAGAGCGGAATGTTGGCGCTGAAGAAATCTTCGCAGCATCAATCTTAGTGAACATCACGATAGCCGCTGCTGCTGCTAGCATCACAGACATGATCGCTTCGTTACGACCAAGCGCTGGGTTTTCAATTAGGCCAACAGAGCTAGAGATAGCCGCTGCGTAGCAAACCACGAAACCAATCGCTGCTAGGAAGATGTACGTTGCTCTCTTCGCTGTTGGTAGAATTTCACGCTTCTCTTCTGTCGCCAGTTTGATTAGACCTTTCTCTAGACGTTCTTGGTAAACAGGATCGTCTTTCAGTTCGCTACCCATGTAGTTAGCAACAACCGCACCAACCATACAAGCGATGAAGGTTGTTGGGATACAAACCATCAATAGCGTTAGGTAATCAACACCAAAGGGTGCCAGCATTGCTGCGAAAGCGACAACGGCAGCCGAGATTGGCGAAGCTGTGATAGCAATTTGAGAGGCGACAACTGCGATAGACAGTGGACGAGAAGGACGAACACCTTGGCCTTTCGCTACTTCTGCGATTACAGGAAGCGTAGAGAATGCTGTGTGACCAGTACCGGCCATTAGTGTCATTACAAAGGTCACAATCGGCGCGTAAAAGGTGATGCGTTCAGGGTGTTTACGCAAAAAGTTTTCTGCAATTTGTACCAACCAGTCCATACCGCCCGCAACCTGCATAGCAGCAATTGCGGTGATAACCGACATGATGATCAAGATTACGTCGATCGGGATGAAAGACTGGCTTGTTGGAACGCCAAGAATCAGTGAAAGGGCAATAACACCAGCACCACCGGCAAAACCAATACCGATACCGCCAATTCTGGCCCCCAAAAAGATAAAGAGCAGGACGATAAATAGTTCTACTGCAATCATAAGTAACACCTCATTTTAGATTTTATTATGTGAACATTCGCCGCTGGAATGTTCACATAATAGTTCTATGGTTTAGATTCTATTTCGCAAAAGTGCAACCAACAGAAACCCACAAAATTAACATGGTTAACCGTATTGGAGCCTAAAAAAGGGCTCCGTTTGGAGCCCTTTTTCGCTAACGTTATTCGTAGCGTTTTGCTTTATACTGAGGATGCATCAAATTTTCAACAGAGAAAATGTCATCAAGTTCCTCTTCGGTTAATAACCCGCGTTCTAGAACTACATCACGAACGCTTTTACCTGTTTCAGCACAGATCTTACCAACAACATCACCCTCGTGGTGGCCAATGTATGGGTTTAGGTAAGTGACGATACCGATAGAGTTAAATACGTGAGATTCACACACTTCTTTGTTCACAGTAATGCCGTCTACACACTTGTCGCGTAGGTTCACACATGCGTTTGTTAGAATGTCTAGAGACTCAAACATGCTTTGTGCGATAACAGGTTCCATTACGTTCAGTTGAAGCTGACCGCCTTCTGCCGCGAAAGAAACCGTGTTGTCGTTACCTAGAACTTTAAAGCAAACTTGGTTTACTACTTCAGGCACAACTGGGTTTACTTTAGCTGGCATGATTGAAGAGCCAGCTTGCAGTTCAGGTAGGTTTAGTTCGTTAAAGCCAGTGCGTGGGCCTGAAGAAAGAAGGCGTAAGTCGTTACAAATCTTAGACAGTTTAACCGCTAGGCGCTTAAGTGCACCGTGCGTCATTACGTATGCGCCACAGTCAGATGTTGCTTCGATAAGATCTTCAGCCGCTACACACTCTAGGCCAGTTACTTCCGCTAGGTGTTTAACTGCTAGGCCTTGGTAACCCGGTGCTGCATTCAGACCTGTACCGATAGCCGTTGCGCCTAGGTTAACTTCAAGCAATAGCTTTGAAGTGTATTCTAGGTTTTTGATTTCTTCATTGATGGTTACAGCCCAAGCGTGGAACTCTTGGCCAACCGTCATTGGAACAGCATCTTGAAGTTGAGTACGACCCATCTTCAGGATTGTGTTGAATTCTTGGCTCTTAAGCTCGAATGCACCTTTTAGGTATTCGATAGCGTCAATCAGTTTACGAACGCTGTTGTACACAGAGATACGGAAACCCGTAGGGTAAGCACAGTTAGTTGATTGGCTGCGGTTTACATGGTCATTTGGGTTGATGAACTCATATTGGCCTTTTTCTTTGCCCATAAGTTCAAGTGCAACGTTTGCCACAACTTCGTTAGCATTCATGTTTACAGAAGTACCAGCACCACCTTGGAATACATCCGATGGGAACTGATCCATGCACTTGCCAGTGTCTAGAATGAGGTCACAAGCTTCGATGATGTATTTAGCTACTTCGCTTGGGATTACACCTAACTCTTTGTTTGCTAAAGCCGCTGCTTTCTTTGTCATCACCATACCGCGAACGAATTCAGGTACATCTGAGATCGTTACATTTGAGATGTTGAAGTTTTCAACTGCGCGTAGAGTGTGGATGCCGTAGTAAGCATCAGCCGGAACATGACGTTGACCTAGTAGATCTTCTTCGAGACGAGTAGCTTGAGGAGCTTCAACTTGAGCTTCTGATAGATTAGCCATAACAGGATCCTTAGAGAATTATTCTGATTATATAGTTAGTTATTAGCCTATTCTGTGTGCAAATACTCCGTTCGCTAGAATATTGGGCTGATAAATCCGTCCTGACTTATGTGGCACATGATACTGTACTTAGCGCATAAAAATATTAAGTTGATCACCTTTTTCGGTTTTGTTTCGTCAATATTTTGCAAAGTTATTCTCGGTCAATAAACACGCTTATTTACAGGATAAATTTGAGATTGATAGGGCTTTCAGCGTAAACTGGATGTAACAAAGGAGGGCGTGTGTTTCCTATCTTATTATTACTCTTTATCTTCGTACCCATCATTGAGATTGGGCTATTTATTCAAGTTGGTGGCTTCTTAGGATTGTGGCCAACTATTGCGTTGGTTTTGATTACTGCATTTGTTGGTGCATCGCTTGTTCGTAGCCAAGGCATTCAAACACTTATGTCTGTGCAAGGTCGATTACAACAAGGCGAAATGCCAGCACAACAGATTCTTGAAGGCGTGATGCTTGCGGTTGCTGGTGTATTGCTGCTGACTCCTGGCTTTATGACGGACGCACTCGGTATGTTGGTATTGCTACCAGCACCAAGAGCGATGATTGCTAAGAAAATGATGGAAAAAATGGTGGTGACCAATATGTCTGGCGGTTTCCATGCGGGTGGACAGGCTGGTTTTGGTCAGAGTCCATTTGGACAAGACCCATTTAATCGCGACCCATCAGATCAATCAAAAGACGGTAACACCTTTGAAGGTGAGTTTGAGAAGAAAGACGATGACAACGATCGTAACCGCTTAAACTAGTCCGTTTTTTCTCTCTTCTTTATATAGAGGGAAAACAGAAAAGGCTCTTACCTTTATCCTTCGCAAGAAAGTGATAATGGTAAGAGCCTTTTTTATTGCTAGCAGGGGAGGAGCGTTCGGTTATACCGCGCCTTCAAAGCCCATTTGTCGCCACGCTTCGAATGCAATAATAGCAACCGCGTTAGATAGGTTGAGGCTACGCGCATCTGGCATCATTGGAATACGAATGCGTTGTTCCATTGGCATGCTTTCGATGAACTCTGCAGGCAGGCCACGTGTCTCAGGGCCAAACATCAACACATCACCTTGTTGGAATTTCGCATCCACGTGGTGACCTGTGGTCTTTGTCGTGCAAGCAAAGATGCGGAAGTCACCCTCGCGTTCATTCTCTAGATACTCAAGAAAGGCTTCTAGGTTCTTGTGACGCTTAACACGCGCTAGATCGTGGTAATCCAAGCCAGCACGACGAACTTTCTTCTCTTCAAAATCAAAGCCAAGCGGCTCAATCAGGTGCAGGTTTGCGCCGCAGTTAGCACATAGGCGGATGATGTTACCCGTATTGGGCGCAATTTCAGGTTCGTATAGAGCGATATCAAACATGTTGGTTCACAAGAATAATCAAAGATAGCCAGAGTATACGGTGGCAAGCTGAGTGAGTACAGTTCACCACCATTGGCTTACGCTTTATTCGCGAGTGCTTGTGCGTAGTTTTCAGAAACCGCATTCCAATTCACCACGTTCCACCATGCATTGATGTAATCAGGGCGACGGTTTTGGTAGCTGATGTAGTAGGCGTGTTCCCAGACATCCAGTGCAAGAATCGGCTCACCGTTGCTGGCGATGGTATCCATCCACGGGTTGTCTTGGTTTGAGGTCGAGATGATTTTCAGTTGTCCTTCTTCTACTACCAACCAAGCAAAGCCTGAACCGAAGGTATTGATTGCCGCTTGAGCGAACTGATCTTGGAACGTCTCGAAATCTCCGAAAGTACTTTGGATCGCGTCGCCAAGTTTACCTGCTGGTTCACCCCCGCCATCTTGAGCCATGCAGTTCCAATATAAAATATGGTTGTAGTAACCGCCGCCATTGTTGCGAACGGCAGGGCTGTGCTGAGAGATGTTAGCGAAGATCTCGGTCAGAGATTGCTGCTCAAGTTCACTGCCAGAAATCGCCGCAACAAACTTATCGTAGTAGGTTCTATGGTGCTTGCTGTAGTGCACTTCCATCGTCTTAGCGTCAATGTAAGGTTCTAGGGCGTCGTAGGCGTAGGGTAGAGCAGGAAAAGAGTGTGACATGGTAAATCCTCCTTAATTAGAGGACTTACCATAATGATAATGGAAATCATTATCAACTGTGATCTTTGTAGGGGTATTACACTGGCAGGATAGGCAGGGTGATTTTGAGTTGTAATCCACCGAGCTGGCTACGGCTTGCAGTGATGGTTCCGCTGTGTTGACGAATCGCACTCTCTGTAATGGTTAGGCCAAGCCCTGTGCCGCCAGAGTTACGATCTCGCGCCGTTGAAACTCGGTAGAAAGGTCTAAAGATAGAATCCAGTTCGTCATCAGGCACACCATCGCCATTATCATTGACGCAAATCGTCAGCCGATCTTGGACAACATCGAATTGCACATCGACTTGGTCTTTACCGTAGTAGATAGCATTGCGCGTAATATTGTCCAAGGCACTCATCAGTAGCTTAGGGTTACCCGAAATAGAACGGTCTGGGATCTCTGAAAACGTCAGTAATTTACCCATCTGTTCAGCTTCAAATTCTGCATCTTTTAAAATCTCTTCCCATAAGCTCGAAATAGGCTGAACCTCACGAGTAATATGGCTGTCGACCTGCATGCGTGATAGCGTCAGTAGCTCACTGATCATTTGCTCTAACCGCTGAGCTTCCATATCAATACGTTCTAACTCTTGGCTCTCACCTTGTTTACGAATCGCAAGTGCATTCGCCATGCGTAGGCGGGTCAATGGCGATCGTAGCTCGTGTGAGATATCTGAAAGTAGGCGTTGTTGCCCTGAGATCATCTGGTTCACTGCTTCGACCATTTGGTTAAAGCTCTCACCCGCTTGTCTGAATTCTGAGGTGCCTTTTTCGAGTGTGGGATCGACCTCAAACTGACCTTTCGCCACACGTTGTGCTGCGCGTTCAAGCCTACGAGCTGGTTGGCTCAATGCCCAAGCTAACCATAATAGCAGTGGGGTACTTGCTAGCATTACCGCAAGCAACAGTTGTAAAGGTCTATCAAATAAGCGCAGCAAAAATGGAGGAGGTTGGTTCCATTTTACTCCGGCATACATCAGTAATTCTTCTCCAGCGAGTGTGATAGGGACTGGCCCTGCTACCATGTAATGTCCGTATAACTTTTGCTTGGGTAATTCAGGGTTATCTATCGAGGTAACAAAATTACGAATCGCTTTAAGTTTGTAATTTGAGTGTCTTTTCGATGTAAGGACAGCGCCTTCAAGGTCGGTCAGGTAAATACGAGCACGAGAATCCTTGCGGCTACGCGGTGCCTCAAGTTGGAACACTATTTTTCCCAGGTTAGATTCTTTGGCGTAGCGCTTTTCTGTGAATTTAGCGATACGTTCGAGTTTATCGAGATGATCGGCAGGCACATCGCGCGCCACTCGCGGGTCTAAATGGGGAAGTGACAGTACCGACAAAAGCACCAGTAACATGGTGAACCAAAAGATAGCAAAGATACGTCCATATAAGCTGGTGATTTTAGGTATACGCATTAATCTTCCTCTACCAATAAGTAGCCACGGCCTCGTAAGGTTTTGATGCGAGATTTACCGTCACTGCGTTCTGGGATTTTTTTACGTAGGTTGGATATGTGCATGTCTATCGCACGGTCAAACGCTGCAAGCCTTTTGCCCAGCACATCCAAACTCAACGCTTCCTTGGTGATCACTTGCCCTGGGTTCTGGATTAGGTGACTCAGCAAAGCGAACTCGGTGGTGGTAAGATCGATAAGCTGGCCATTACAATAAGCTTCTTGCTTGCCGGGGAACACTTCAATGTCTTGATATTGAACCTTATCACTGGTTGCTTTAGGTGCGGTGTTGATCTGCGTTCTACGTAAGATGGCACGAATACGAGCGAGCAGCTCTCGGTCACTGAAAGGCTTTGGCAAGTAATCATCTGCGCCAAGCTCAAGGCCAATAACACGGTCGATCTCTTCACCTTTAGCTGTCAGCATCAGTACTGGCGTTTCCCAATTTTCTCTTAGTTTCTTTAGCGTTTCCATACCGTTAAGGCGCGGCATCATCACGTCCAAAAGAATCAAATCTATCTCATCATTGATAGCTTCCAACCCCGCATAGCCGTCGTTGGCTTCGGAAACAGTGAATCCCTCAAAGCTCAGTATGTCTTTAAGTAAGCCGGTTAGCTCGGAGTCGTCATCAATAAGAAGAATGTTCGCCATTGGGAAGCCTTAATCAGTTGTTTATAGGTTAATAATACTGCTAATTATTCGTCAACTTTCACTCTTTACGATTCTTTACGCTTTCTAAACGTCGCTTTACGAGGGAAAGACTAATCTATATCTAAGCGCTGAAAACAAACGCAACACATGACTGATTATACCGAATTGAGGCAAAAATTATGAAAATGACTAAGAAACTTGTACTAGTAGCTGCGGCACTTCCACTTATGTTAGGTACAGCAAGCGCGTTCGCATATGGCGGTGGCGATAAAGGTGACCACAAAGGCATGCATGGCAAGTGTGGCGGCTTTGACAAAAAAGTGATGCGTCAACTGGATCTGACGGATGCTCAAAAAGCAGAGCTAAAAGAGATGCGTGAAGCGAACCGTGCTGAGATGAAAGCAAAGCATTCAGGTAATAAAGCGGACAAGATGGCGCAGATGAAAGCGCACCACGAGAAAGTTCAAGATTTAGTTCTAGCCGATACCTTTGATGAAGCGGCGGCAAACGACCTAGCAAGCCAAATGGTAGAGAAGCAAACAGAGCGTCGTTTAACCATGCTGAAGAAGCAACATCAAATGATGAGCGTACTAACACCTGAACAGAAGACTCAACTGAAAGAAATCCAGCAAGATCGCATGGCTAAATGTGCGGACAAAATGGAAAAACGCATGAACAAAGACAAGTAATTCATGGTTTGAAAAAGCTGGATTGATTGAAAGTGTTTAGAAAGAAGCGGCCTAGTGCCGCTTTTTTTGATCTTTAAAATGAATGTATTAGATCCTAGCTGTCATATTCAATCGGTGTTTTGCGGGTTATACTTTGTGCTATCAGTCACTTTATAGCCAATTTATGAAACAAGAATACGCACGTTTAGTTACGCTCGCCGCTTGGGCTGCCACCATCATTGCCTCCATATTATTGGTTGTGAAGGTTGCAGCGTGGTGGGTGACAGGCTCAGTCAGTTTATTAGCTTCTGTCGTTGACTCACTGTTGGATATCGCCGCTTCTGTCGTTAACCTTGTGGTGGTTCGTTACTCTCTGCAGCCAGCTGATAAAGAACATACCTTTGGTCATGGCAAGGCCGAATCTCTTGCTGCATTAGCACAAGCGATGTTTATTTCTGGTTCAGCTTGTTTCCTTATTCTTAACGGTATTGAACGTTTCTTCCGACCGCATGAGCTGAACTCTCCTGAAATTGGTATTTATGTCAGCTTGTTCGCAATGGTCATGACCTTCGGTTTGGTTCGATTCCAAAAGCATGTTGTGAGCAAAACGGGTAGCCAAGCCATTGCGGCTGACTCACTGCATTATCAATCTGACCTCTATATGAATGCGGCGATTATGCTGGCGCTAGCACTGAGCTGGTTTGGTATCGGTCAAGCAGACTCGGTATTCGCGATTGGTATCGGCATCTACATTCTTTACAGTGCTTACCAAATGGCGATGGAAGCGGTGCAATCTCTACTTGATCACAAGCTACCCGATGAAGAGCTCAAGCAAATTAAAGAGGCATCGTTGAGTGTGGAAGGGGTACTGGGTGTACATCAACTAAGAACGCGCCGTTCTGGGCCTGTTCGTTTCATTCAATTGCATTTAGAACTCGAAGATAATATCCCACTGATTGAAGCACACCGCATTTCTGACGAAGTAGAGGAAAAGCTTATTTCAGTGTTCCCTGATGCTGATGTATTAATTCATCAAGATCCATATTCGGTCGTATTTGGCCCAGAGAAGCAGCAGAAATTTCACTCATGGTAATGCGTCTAAAAATTAGGCAGTAAATGGCAAGTGAATGGCTTTTGAACTAAAGTGAGTAAAAATTGCTAACTCAAAGGTGATTCAAAAATCACCTTAGTAACAATTAATGTTGATTCTGATGTGAATCAACAAAGTTATTGAGTAAAACTGTAATACTCTTACAGAAGTAGAAATGTTACATAATTTTACGTGATTTAAGTGCTATTCCTGTTGAGGAAATGTAACATAACGTACAAATATAGATTTAAAATCTTGTTGATATACAATCAGCAAGAACAAGAATTGAATAATAGATTCCCAAAAATCGAGGGTGAGCATGATTAAGAAGATCGGTGTTTTGACCAGTGGTGGTGACGCTCCAGGCATGAACGCAGCAGTTCGCGGTGTAGTTCGTACTGCGCTATCAGTTGGCATTGAAGTTTACGGCATTTACGACGGCTACCAAGGCCTTGTGGAAGACCGTATCGAAAAGCTTGACCGTTCAAGCGTATCTGACGTGATCAACCGTGGTGGTACTTTCTTAGGTTCTGCACGTTTCCCTGAGTTCAAAGACGTGGCTGTTCGTGAGAAAGGCATCGAGAACCTTAAGAAGCACGGTATCGAAGCACTTGTTGTTATCGGTGGTGACGGTTCTTACATGGGTGCTAAGAAACTGACTGAGATGGGTTACCCATGTATCGGTCTTCCTGGCACAATCGATAATGATATCGCGGGTACTGATTACACTATCGGTTACCTAACTGCGCTTAACACTGTTATCGATTCAATCGACCGTCTACGTGATACGTCTTCTTCTCACCAACGTATTTCTATTGTTGAAATCATGGGCCGTCACTGTGGTGACCTTACGCTTATGTCAGCAATCGCGGGTGGTTGTGAGTACATCATTACACCTGAGACTGGCCTAGATAAAGATCAGCTAATCAGCAATATCCAAGATGGTATTGCGAAAGGTAAGAAGCACGCAATTATCGCTCTAACTGAGCTAATGATGGACGCGAACGAACTGGCTAAAGAGATTGAAACGGCAACAGGTCGTGAGACTCGCGCAACCGTTCTTGGTCACATTCAACGTGGTGGTCGTCCTACTGCATTTGACCGTGTTTTAGCTTCTCGTATGGGCAACTACGCCGTTCACCTTCTTCAAGAAGGTCAAGGTGGTCGTTGTGTTGGTATCGAGAAAGAAGCTCTTGTTCACCACGATATCATCGACTGTATCGAGAACATGCAGAACCCAGACCGTTCTGAGTTGTTCCGCGTTGCAGAAGAGTTATTCTAAGCCAAGCTTAGCGTTCGCTTAAAAAATATTAAAAACCGCTGATTGTTCAGCGGTTTTTTTGTGCCTGTCGTTTGAGTTTTCACAAACGGCAGGCACAAAAAAGGCCAACCTAAGTTTAATGCCGTTCACTTAAGAGTGAACGGCATTTTTGTTCTTAGCATACCGTTGTGG
>NZ_JBGOOI010000036.1:0-46782 GCF_041439605.1 Vibrio sp. 1F169
CAGCTGACGCTGTTGGCTTAGTAGAAAAACTGTCAACGTATTTTAGGACGAGACAGGTCAGCTCAACACCAGACCTCGGGTTTCGAGTGTTGTAGGTTTCTTCGATTTAGAACCTGTACGACTTGTCCAAGGGGGAGCGAGCAACTAGTTGGAGTGTTTGAAGCAGAATTGGAAATATGCGCTTTTTCAATTCGTCCCGTGACTTAGTGCTCTTTACTTAGCGTCGTTTTCTTCGTTCACTTTTGCATAGAAGTGCAGCAACTCTGTGAGCTCTTTAACCCAACCAAATGCTTCTGTCGGTGCTTTCGACAAAATCTTCTCGACTTTGTCACAGTGAGTTTCAAGGCTGATCGCTTGCTCAAGGTTGAACGACATTGCATAGAAGTGCCAAAGCAACAGTCGAGTCATGCGCTCGATGTTTTGCTGTGAGTTATCCGACTCACTAAACGCAAGATTCACTTCACTCAGCGCGATTGCTGTCATTCGCAACATCGCATCAAACTTCGCTGATTGCATACGCTCTTCATTGGTCACTTCTTCCTGTTCGAACGTAAACAGTTCCGTCATTGCATCTTCAGGGACAAGGCGATGAATCATTCTTAAACTAAATTCTTCTAGTTCTTCACGAGGCATGTTGTTTAAGCAAGTTAAAGTGTAATCGCGTTGCATGGTGTTCTCTTGGATCTGCAAAAAGGTCAGACAGTTTAATGGAGAAGCGAGTTCAGAAAAAGCAGATTTTAGATAAGCCTACGTTTGTAGGCTTATCTATATACTACAAGCCCTAAAATTGATGTTTAGGGAAACTGTATTTAGGTTTGAACGCAGTATCAGGCTTTGCTATGGCTTGGCGGTTGATATTGCATAGACTGGTCGTTTCTCATGAAAATGTTGCTCGCGACCAGGCTGCCGATGCAAATCGAACCAAGCGCTAACCAAGTCATCGTATCCGGAATTTCGTTGAACAGTGGGATCGCCAACAAGGTTGCAACGGCAGGTGTTGCACTGCCAAAAGCGGCTGAGCGTTCTGCTCCTAGTGTATTAACAGCATATAGATAAGTGAATGCTGCTATTAAGCCTGCACCTACGCCTTGCACCGCAGAATGCACGGCAAGCTCTGCAATTGGCCATTGAGCAATTGGTGTTTCCATTAAATGGCTAGGGAGGGTTCCTGTAAAGATAAGGATCAGCAACAGCAAGGTGGAACAGAATGAAATAAACCCCGCACTGACGAGCGCATTAAGATTGGCAACGCGTGCTGAAATGGTAAACGTCGCCCACATCAAGCTGCCAAACAAAAACAACACGTGACCTTTGGTATATTCAAAGTTGAAGCTGCTTAAGCTACTTCCCAGAAACAACAATATCCCAAGCGAAACCAGACCTAAACCAACGACACGGTGTCGGCTAAGCGGCTGCTTAAAAAAGAGTACCGCGATCCCTGTTACAAATAGAGGAAGCGTTCCCGGAACTAAAGCACTCCCGTGTGATACCGGAACGAACTGCATGGCTGTTCCTGCAACGAGTAAATAAGGTAACCCGCACCCCACAAACATACCGGCCAAGTATCGATTCGGGACAGCAGCGATCGTGCTACGTGCTTTCCACACCAAAGGTAATAGCGCCAATGCTGGTATGAGGAATCGAGTCAGTGCGATGTCTGCAGGTGTTAAATCTGAATTTGCGCCGCCTTTAAGAGAAAGGAAAAAGCTCGCCCAGATGAGCAGAGTGACAGTAATAGATAAATAGCCAAGCTTCATAATAAACAAGGAAAGTGAATGATGATTAATTATGGGGTACTTGGTGTGCCATAGGTTGGCAAGTTTTGTTCTAACTTGAGTTGTAGTTGATGATTTCTGCTAATATCTTGCCAATTGTTAACGAATTTAACCAACAATTGGTATTTGCTATGGATAGGATTGATAGACATCTTCTTGAGTTGCTTCAGAAAGACGGCAGGCTAACCACCGCTGAGTTAGCTGATGAAGTTGGCTTATCGGCTTCACCGTGCGCGAGGCGCATCAAAAGACTGGAAGAAAAAGGAATTATTGATGGTTACCGTGTGAGCCTGTCACGGGAACAGGTCGGCATCGCAATGAGCGTGTTTGTTGAAGTGAGCTTGAACAACCACCAAGAAGTGTCGATCGATAAATTTGAAAGTGCGGTTGTCGAGATGGAAGAGGTCATTAGCTGTCACGTTGTATCCGGAGCTTATGACTATCTTTTAGAAGTTGTCAGCCCAAACCTTATGGCTTATGAAGCATTTACCAGAAAGTTACAGCGACTCTCCAACGTAAAAGACATACATACCCATCTTGCGATTAGGCAAGTGAAAGGCAATGCGCCACTTCCTGTTTATACGGACTGACTGTTTATGCGAGCTAACGGATTATACGAACAAACTGTCTATACGAACTAACAGTTTATACCGACTAAGCCGTAGGTAGGTGACACGCTGCCCGATGACATGAGCTGAAAAAGAAATGATTTTATGACGAATAGGAAGTACGGTCGCTATTAACGGCTATCTGACGAATGCGGATACGCTACAATAAAAAGCGGAGCACCTCGTGAAAGGTACTCCGTATATGATAGGTGCAAAACTTAGTGATACTTAAAGTTAGAGATTGAACAATCCCCGGTTTGAGCGTTGATTCTGAATGAAAAAGCATGTGAATGATAATCCACACCGTCATTCCAAATCGTCTCTCCAAATATCTTACATAGCTCTAGCTCACTTACTGAACCGAACTCTTCCATGTGTTTAGCGACAGATAAAAGTTTACCTCTTATCTCTGCAGTCCCTTCCGTGTTACTCAAGCAGTTGAAAGCCATAGTTTTTTGCATATTACCTAGCCAAAATATTTCTTGTTATTAAGTTATATGAATAATCATGATAACAATTTTCTGGCGTTTGTAAATCTATTTTGTGATGAATATCTCACATAGTCGCTTGCATTGGTCGGAAATTGAACGTCATTGTTGATAGTTACCACATTAGTTTTACAACTTATTGATAAATCTTTGATTGATTATCTTTCTGAATGTGTTGATTTGTTCGAACTATGATTATTGGGATAATCAAGTTGAGCAAGTGAGTAATCATTTTAGTTTTGTACATCGTTTATTGGTTGGTTTGTGTGGCGAGCTTCGTCAATCATCGTCGCTTCTTTACGGTATTTTGAAGAGAGCTGACGAAATTTTTTACTGAGTGTATGAAGATCTTGCGAGAGTGATTGTGAGCTTTGTACGTGTACCTGTGCACTTTCTGTTTGACGGGGTAGTCTTGCTTTAGCGCAGTGTTTAGCTATGGTTTGCCACGAATGCGTTAGAGACTCCGCTCCATCTAGTTCTGTAGACACAATATACGCCTGTTTTAATAGAACCTCAGAGACATCATAAGCGGTATTCATATGACTATTGAGCTGCACATTAAATCTTTGTTCGTACTTTGCCCAAAGCCCAATGATCTGCTTTTCGTTGAAATGTTTAGATAGCAACGTTTGTGATTCATAGGTCGAGAGAACTTGGTTAAATTCTTTAGTGTATTGATTATAGCGTTCTTCAAATGATAGCTGGCGATCTAACAGTGTTTGCCAGTTTTCACGGTCACAATGGTCTGCTAACGCGATATCGGCACTCAGAGGTACACTTATAATGACAACCTTCACCAAAAAATTCATGATTTACCTCTACTTAACTCGCTCTCTATTAAGAGTATAGATGAGCAGCAACATGAGTTGATGTACACTTGAAACATACCTAAAACGGAAGAGCTGGTGGATTTGATGAAAAAAGCGCTGATCGCTTTACTTGTGTTATTAATATTGGGCGGAGGGGGGGCTGCATACTACTTCTTCGTCATGAAAAAAGACCCCACTCCGCCAGAGAAAAAGGAAGCGCCGGCTGTTGAAGTCGCGGCGCAATCTGAATATGACCTTACATCCCTCACTACTCCTCAGCCTGAGCCAGAACAGACTGAGTTCTACGTTTTAGATAGAAAACTTAAAGTAGTCGAGCAGCCCGAAATTGATGGTTTGATAACCGACTATCTTTATAAGGGCGAAAAGGTCGAACTACTAGAGAAGCAAGGTGAATGGGCGCGTATCTCTGACTATATTGTTTTAAAGGAAGGCGGGCCACAGACGGCGGAATGGATTTCAATGTCTGGACTATCTAGTGATGAAGTGATTATCTCTGAGCAAGAAAACAGAGAGATATTAGATTCATACTTGGCTAAATCCGATGATCTGAAGCTCCATCAAGAGAAGTTCCGCAACACGGTAGCTAAGCTTATCTCTGAAGGGGAGTGCGACCCAAGTGATTTTGAAGAGTTAGGCGGTTGGGTTAAATCAGTTAAATACAGCAACCGAGCCGTTTATTTTATTTATTGTGGTGGGTTGTCTCTTGAAAACAAAATTTATCTAGATGTAAATACTAATGAAACATTCACGAAGTATGAGCCGATTCCTATTTAATATGGGTATTCGTCACTGACTTTTAATTACTCTATTTCCCCAAGATATTAACTAAAGCCTACTCATAGATTGAGTGGGCTTTTTTATTCTATCTATAATGCTGGATTTTTCTATTTACCCTGTAATTCATGTTGAATCTTATATATAACCATCATTAAATATTTACTAATGGGTAATAAGATCTTTCCTATTATTCTCATGATCAATCATTTCAAATTCCCACATTGCATTCTTCTTGAAACAAGCTAGGAAGTGTTGGTTTATCTCTAATTAACAAAGGCTTACCTGCTTGTTGATAAAGTTGAAATTAAGTAAAGCTTATTTATTTCAGCGCCTTACGATAATTTACATGTGTGTAATATTTCACTAAAACTGTAAGGCAAGTCACGTTTTTAATCATACTCCCAAATTATTTTCGATTTGTAATAATACTTTTTGATTTTGAGTTGTAGGGTTTAATTAAAGCAAAACGTAAAGTTTAATTATCAACTAAGACATTATCTTATTAACATCATTGTTATTTAATTGCTTGTAAGGGATGGAATCATTAATGAAAAAACTTGCTTTAATTACAGGGTCAAAAGGCGGTATCGGCTCAGCAATTTCCTCTAAGTTAGTTGCAGACGGCTATCGTGTTATCGCGACTTATTTTACTGGGAATTACCAATGTGCCTTGGATTGGTTTAACGAAAAACAATTCACCGAAGATCAAGTGAGATTGTTTGAATTAGATGTTACCAATACTGCGGAATGTGCGCTGAGCTTAAGCAAGTTGTTAGAAGAAGAAGGCACGGTGGATGTGTTGGTCAACAATGCGGGTATAACGCGTGACAGTGTTTTTAAGAAGATGGATGCCGAAGCATGGAAAGACGTGATTGAAACGAACTTAAACAGCCTTTTCAATGTTACTCAACCACTGTTTGCGCCTATGTGTGAAAAGGGCAATTGCCGCGTCATTAATATCTCTTCAGTGAATGGTCTTAAAGGTCAATTCGGACAAACTAACTACTCAGCAGCGAAAGCCGGGATGATTGGTTTTTCAAAAGCGCTTGCCGCTGAAGGCGCTAGGAGTGGTGTGACGGTAAATGTTGTTGCCCCTGGCTACACAGGCACGCCTATGGTTGAACAAATGAAACCTGAAGTCCTTGATTCTATAAAGAATCAAATTCCAATGAAACGGTTAGCGACGCCTGTTGAAATTGCCGATGCAGTGGGCTTTTTAGCGAGTGAGTCTGGGGCGTACATTACAGGCGAAACATTGTCAGTGAATGGCGGCTTGTACATGCACTAATTGGCGAAACTGAAGGGATTGGAATGATGGAAAAAGTATTTATTGTTGCGGCCAAGCGCACTCCTATTGGTGCATTTACTGGGTCGCTAAAAAACGTATCTGCGGGTGAGTTAGCTGGCGTTGCGATCAAAGGCGCACTTGAGTCTGTCGATCTTTCGTTAGATGCGATTGATGAAGTGATCGTCGGCAATGTGGTTTCGACAGGTCAAGGCATGGGGGTTGCTCGTCAGGCTTCCATTTATGCGGGGCTTCCTGAGGAAACGCCAGCATACGGCGTGAACATGATTTGCGGCAGCGGTATGAAATCAGTGATGGACGCAGCGGCGCACATCAAAGCACAAGATGCTGAAGTGGTTATTGCTGCTGGCGTTGAAGTGATGTCCCAAATTCCGTTTGTGGTGCCCGCGAGTGTTCGTAATGGTCACAAAATGGGTGATATCTCAATGAAAGACTTATTGGTTGGTGATGGCTTAACCGATGCGTTTAATCACTACCACATGGGCATGACGGCTGAAAATATCGCCAACACGTTAAATATTTCGCGCCTAGCTCAAGATAACTATGCCCTAGAAAGCCAACAGAAAGCCGTCGCAGCGATTGAAGCGGGTAAGTTTAACGAGCAAATCGTGCCTGTAGAAGTTAAGCAGCGCAGACAAACCGTCATTTTTGATACCGATGAGTATCCGAAGTCAGACGCGACATTCGAAGCTCTGCAAAAGCTTCGCCCAGCCTTTGACCGTGAAGGGTCTGTTACGGCAGGTAACGCTTCGGGCATCAATGATGGCGCAAGTGCAATCATCTTAGCGTCTGAATCGGCGGTCGTGAAATACGGCCTGACACCACTGGTAGAGCTGAGCAGCTACGCGCAATCTGGTTTAGATCCCAAAATTATGGGGTTAGGCCCAGTAGAAGCGGTATCTAAAGCGCTTGATAAAGCGAATCTCACCCTCGAAGAAATAGATTTGTTTGAATTGAATGAAGCGTTTGCAGCACAAGCTCTTGGCGTAATGTACCAATTGTCAGAGCAGCATGATTTACCGCTTGATGCGTTCAAGCCAAAGGTCAATGTGAATGGTGGTGCAATCGCGCTTGGTCACCCTCTAGGTGCGTCTGGCAATCGAATTATTGTTTCACTCATCCATGAAATGCTTGAACAGAAAACGACTTATGGCGTTGCTTCACTCTGCGTGGGTGGAGGAATGGGAACCGCTGTTTTGCTAAAAGGTATTGAAGGTTAGAGCCTAAGGTATCGGTAGCAAGCTTAAACATCGGATCAGCTTTTCAAAGCATCGCGAGCTCATAGATGAATGTTGGCTGAAACGATGATTATACAAATTTATTAAACTATGTATTCATCAGGAGTTACTTATGTACACGGATATTTTCAAAACAATTACTGACCAAACAGAAAAGCAATTTGAACCGTACTTAAAGTTCAACAAGTTGGTTGCTAAGAACATTCAAACGATGACAGAACTGCAAATGAATGCGATGCAGACTTATACGGATATGGGTCTTTCTCAAATGAAGGCAGTAAGCGAAATCAAAGACGTAAACAGCCTGACCGCTTTCAATAGTCAACAACTCACGGCATTAACTCAACTGTCTCAGCAAATGATGAGTGACAGTACAAAATTGCAAGCGGCTGCCAAAGAGTTCAAAGACGATGTTGAAACACTAACAACTGAAAACTTGAAAACAGTCACACCTGCATAAATTTAATCGCCATCGAATGAGGCAGTTTTACTGTGACATTCGGTGGCGATTTTCCGATTATTGGAGTCATGTTATGTTTCAACACTTCTTTTCGGACTACCTTGTTAAACTTCAACAAACAAACCAGCAATGGTGGGATAATTTTGAACAAAACAAGGAAGCCGCGCAATCTCCCCTAAATCAAGCGATGCAAGAATTGAATTTTGATGATGCATCAAAAATCTTCGAGCAAGCCGCCAACCAACCCGCCGTCCTGCTTCAGCTGCAATCTCAATGGTGGGAACAGCAACTGCAAATCTGGCAAAACGCAGCACTGATGGGCAACACTGAAAGTATCATCTCAGAAGAGCGCAGTGATAAGCGCTTTATCGATAATGCATGGAAGAACGACCCTTTCTATAGCTTCATCAAGCAATCCTATTTGTTATTCAGTAAAAGCTACATCGACACCATCAATTCTATCGAAGGCATCGACGAGAAAACCAAAGAGCGTGTGGCGTTCTTTTCTCGTCAGGCAATCAATGCTCTCTCTCCAAGCAACTTTATTGCAACGAATCCAGAGTTGATGAAACTGACGCTTGAGCGAAATGGTGAAAACCTTCTCGATGGGTTAGAGCAGTTACAAGCAGACGTTGAAGCAAGCGCCGATATACTCAAGATCCGCATGACCAACAACAATGCTTTTCGATTAGGTGTGGATGTTGCTAACACCGAAGGTGATGTTGTCTTTCAAAACGAGTTGTTTGAACTGATTCAATATTACCCCAAGACGCCGCAGGTCAATGCGACGCCTCTGCTGATCGTCCCGCCATTCATCAACAAGTACTACATTCTTGACCTTCGTGAGAAGAACTCAATGGTGCGCTGGTTACTTGAGCAAGGACATAGCGTATTCATGATGTCTTGGCGCAACCCAGGTGAAGCGCAGAAGGACACTGAGTTTGGTGACTATGTCACGGAAGGCGTGGTTAAAGCCGTTGCTGCGATTGAAAACATCACAGGCAAAGAACAAATCAATGCGGCAGGTTATTGTATTGGCGGCACGGTACTCGCGTCTACGGTGGCTTACTACGCTGCGAAGCGCATGAAAAAGCGCATCAAAACAGCGACCTTTTTTACCACCTTGTTGGATTTCTCGCAGCCGGGTGAGGTGGGCGCGTACATCAATGAGACAATCATCAATGCTATTGAGAAGCAGAACGATGGCAAGGGCTATATGGATGGTCGTTCGTTGAGCGTGACGTTCAGTTTGCTTCGAGAGAACAGCTTATACTGGAACTACTATATTGATAACTACCTCAAAGGCAGTAGCCCGATGGAGTTTGATCTTCTGTACTGGAACAGTGATAGCACTAACGTGGCGGCTAAATGCCATAACTTCTTGCTGCGAGAGCTTTATCTTGAAAACAAACTGGTTCAAGACAAAGGCGTGAAAGTGGGCGGCGTATGGATTGATTTGAATAAAATTAAGATACCAAGCTACTTCATCTCGACCAAAGAAGACCATATCGCGTTGTGGCAGGGGACTTACCGTGGTGCATTGAACACTGGTGGCAACAAGACGTTTGTTCTGGGCGAGTCTGGTCATATCGCAGGCATTGTTAACCATCCAGAGAAAAAGAAATACGGCTACTGGTTGAACGACAACCTAGACGACTCTGCTGACGAATGGCTAAACAACGCAAGTCACAACGAAGGCTCATGGTGGACACATTGGGATCAATGGTTACAAGGCTTTGAAGCTGACGAGAAAATCGAACCTTTCAATCAAGGTTCCGAGCTACACCCTGTGATTGGCAAGGCTCCGGGTAACTATGTAAAACAGGTACTTCCTATCGTCGATAAAGAAGTCGTTGATGTACAGGCTCCGAAAAGCGACGCTTAGCTTGTTTAACGTGAGTGGTTGATACCTATTTCTACTAGGGTATTAGCCACTTATATCAGAGGTGCACTTATCAAGCGCCTCAATACCCAAACGCCGAATACCACTTGAGGTGTAACAATACAAATCGTCGTAAAAAAAACGGCCGTCTAGAGTTGTTGCATATGCCTTCAGTATGCTCCCACTATGAAATATCTCTATTCACCCTAAATTTACCTTCGAGTTGGCAAACTATTCGCTACTTTCATAAGGAGAAGTAGCGATGAATTACCGCATGTTAATGACTCTAGGGGTTTTGTTTAGTGCAAATGTATTGGCTGAACTTGATGAACCAGGCTGGGGAGGCGAAGTTGGAGTATTGGTCGGCTTTGGTAGTGAAACCGATGACTCAGAGGCTGTAAAAAAAGGCAGCTTGAACAGCAAGGGAGAATCGGATTCGAGTGCGCTTGTTGTACCACTGGGACAGTTGCGCTACACGTTTGGTTCAGATAGCGACCAGCAGGTCTTTATGGGGACCTCGCGTGGCGATATCATTGAAGGTGTTTTTGCTTTTGAATTTGGCTACGCACTGGAATATGGCAATGAATCGGTTGTATCGTTCTCTTACCTTCCAACAATCGCAAATGGTGAAGTATGGGAAGACCCGTTCATAGCCAATACTGCGAGGACTAAAACCGATATCTCTGGTGATACCTTTCGTGTACAACTCGACAACTTATTAGATATTGGTTTATCGGGTGATTTCGCTGTCTACAAGCAAGACATTAAAAATGACAAATCGGGCGTTCACCTAGGAGTGCCAACAGGTGTACTCCAACGTGACGCTAAAGGCTATTATGCAAGCCTATCTATGGAGATGCCTGTTAGTGGGAGCTCTTTTATCGAACCATCGTTGTCTTATCAAAAACATCTTGCAGACGGTGAAGCAGTTTCTTTCTCTTATTACTCTGTCTCGTTGACCTACATAATGATGGTGGATGATCATGCATTCTCGGTCAATGCAGATTACAGCCACCGCTCATATGATGCATCCAATCCAGTATTCAAGAAAACACGTGAAGACAATGGATATAGCGCAACGCTTGGCTATGAATATATGGACGTTATGGGTTGGCAAGACTGGGGATTCAACGCATTAGCGGGTTATTCTAGTAACAATTCCAATATCGCATTCTATGATACCAGCGGATATTTGATGAGTGTTGGTGTTAGCTATCACTTTTAAGTAATTGACTACTTAATCACGATGAGTAGAGGGCTAGCATATTTGTTAGCCCTTTTTACTGTTTACTTTTTCGGCTAGAGGCTGCAACTGAATATGAGTGATGAAGCTTAAATTCAGTCAATGGCGACCAAAAATGTCCGGTCGGATCGCCATGAAGCTTGGTCATTCAACTTAAACGAAGTTAAGCATTGGTATTTGATTTTTCTTCGACCGGCAAATGAAGCCGAGCCAACAAGCCTCCCTCTATTTCCTCTGCTTCAAGATGCCATCCTAGCTTCTTACATATTTTCTCGGTTAAATCCTGCCCAAGGCCAAAGCTATCTTGAAATGGCAGATCAAGTTCCTGTGTGTTTATATTCTTGATGACTATGCTGTTTTCTTCGAAATAGATATGGATAGTGCCGCTATGTGTGTATTGGAAAGCGTTACGAATGAGGTTACCAACGACAATTTTGATTGGAGTCTCTGGAAGTTCCACTGTTGGGGCATGAAGGTAATTGCGGATGATGTCGATCTCTTCACCTTGAATTAAATACTCCAACTCTTCTATCAAATTATCTAATAAAGCGACTACCGAAACTAAGCTCTGATTCGGTGGCGTTTCACTCTTTCGGACTAGCCAGAGCATGGTTTCGGTAATTTGCTGCATGTTGCTGCTCGCGCGGTCGATACGATTGATCGGGCGCTGTAAATCTGAGGGCAGGGAGATGCGCTCTAAGATCTCCATATTTGCTCGTATGATTGCAATAGGCGTTCTCAATTCGTGACTAGCATGAGATAGAAAACGTTGTTCTCTTTCTACCAAATGCGCATTCTTACTGAGTGCCTTTTCTAGATAAAGCGCAACTCGATTGTATTCACTGAATTTAAAGTTGGGAGCGGGGTTCGCCAATAGGTCGTTGGACGCGCTTTCTGACCATTCGACGAGTTGTTCGGTTTTTTTTCCTACTCGGTAACTGTAGAGCCAAAGCGCTAATACAATAAAAAATATATAGCCAAGAGCAATATAGATAATAAGGTTGAAGCGATGATCGAACCACACATCTATTGTGTCACCAATTAGGCGGTAGTCGTACCGAGCGACTCCGAATACCAATCGTCCGTCTTCGAGAGCAAAACGGTAGACACCAAAGACAGCCTCTTTCTTGATGTCGTTGGTCACCGTTTCATCAACGAAGACGACAGTGAACTCATCATTAACAAATGTCACATCCCGAAGTACGTCTTTACCATCGACCTTTATGTTAGGCAATTGGTCATAATAAAATGACACTACGTAAGATTTAGGTAGTTTGGCTTCTGGATTTATAAGGCGTACTTCGTTAAAGCTCAACCATTCACTGGCGAGTCGCATTTTTACTGAATCTTCTATTCCATATTCAAAGTGACGGATTAAAAGTTCTCCGAATAGTAAGGCTGTCAGAAGTGACAAGCCCAAGAAAAAGGTAGTAAGGTGACCCCGTATTGGGAAGCTCTTTTTCATGCTCATGGTTACTCTTTTATCCTCAGACCTTGGCCAACGACGGTTTCAATCAACTTAGATTCAAAAGGCTTATCGATTTTTTGTCTCAGTTGATAAACCTGTACTTTTATGTTGTTACTTTCTGGTGCGTCATTTGGCCACAAACACTCCTCTATTTCTCTACGAGTAACCACTTGCGGACTTCGGCGCATGAGGAGTTCTAAAAGCATTAGGTTGAGTCGATTTAAGTCCAAGACTTGCTCTGATCTTGATACTTGCTGGCTTTCTAGGTCATAGACTAAGTCACCTTGTACTAACCTTTTTTGTTGGCTACTTCTTCGCTTAGAGAGCGCCTTGATACGTAAGGCGAGCTCTTTCATTGCAAATGGCTTGATTAAGTAGTCATCAGTGCCAGCATTGAAGCCAGCTTCTTTGTCTTGCAGCGTATCTTTTGCTGTCAGCATCAAAATAGGCGTATCGTCACCGTCGTCTCGAAGTCTTTCACAGACAGTAAAACCATCTATTTTAGGTAACATTAGGTCAAGAAGAATAACGTCATAGTAGTTTTGTTTTGCGAGTGTAAAACCGCTTAACCCGTTGTAAGCATGATCGCATTTGATGTTTTCAAATTCGAGAAACTCTGCAACAGAAGCGGCGAGCTCCTTGTCATCTTCAACTAATAACACGTTGATAGATAAGTTAGATTTCATTTTTCTTAACCCCAGTTAAAGAAGCGGATCTTTGGGTAATTATGTTGTGATACAGCCGCTTGATATCTTGTTGAACCATTAGCAATACGGGTACCAAAAGAAGTGTTATTACCGTTGCGAATAAGATTCCATACCCCATTGACGTAGCTGCTGGTATTAAAAACTGAGCTTGAGGAGAGGTCTCTGACAGTAAGGGCACTAAGCCAAAATACGTGGTTGCAGAAGTCAGCACAATAGCCCTTAAGCGTCCTGTTCCTGATTCAATTAACGCCTCGTACATGGTATCACCACTCATTATCTTGGTATTAAAGCGTGAGATCAGTAAGAGGCTATCATTCACGACGACCCCGGTTAATGCAAGCATTCCAAACAGAGAAAGTATACTGATGGGTATCCCTTGGATTAAGTGTCCCATCAAGGCGCCCACAATACCAAATGGAATTGTGCACATGATCAGCAGTGGCTGGAAATATGAGTTGAGTGGTATTGCAAGCAATGCGTAGATGCCGATAAGAGCGATAGCAAACACGCTATACAGTGAATTAGATATTTGTTCCTGCTCTTGTTGCTGTCCAGAAAGGACAATGTTTAGGTCACGATATTTATTCTGTAATCTTTTAAACAGGTCGCTATCTAGCTTATTAATGATCTCTTCTGGAGAAGCGATCGTTTTATCAACATCAGCTGTTATCACATTGACTCTGTTACGATTCATTCGTTCAATGTTTTTGGACACATATCGAGTCGATATATTGGCTACCGCATTGAGTGGTACTAACTTACCATTGCTCAAGCGAATTTGTGCGTATTTGAGATTATCCAGTGTTTGTCTTTTTGCCCGTGGATACTGAATTTTGACCTTTATTTCATGCGAACCTTTTTGAAATTGCTGCACTTCATAACCTTGATAGGCCATGTTGAGTTGTTGTAAGAGATTCGATGTAGTAAGCCCCATCGTTAACCCCATTTCGTTAACTTTAATATCAATTTGGGCTTGTGTATTCGCGAGGCTACTTTTTATGCCATGCACACCTTGTACATTATTGAGATGATCAGTCAATTCACGAGTTGCGTTGCTGATCGTTGCTTCATTTTGACTTCTTAATTCTATGCTTATGGCTTTATCGCTGATCATATCGGCTAAGAAATTGGCGCTGTCTATGCCTTCAAGTGTTGGGACCATAGATTGCCATTCTTTAGCGATAGCACCCGCGCTGATTGGGCGTTGAGTGTTGCTCGAAAGGCCAACAATGATTTGCGAACTGTTATTGGTGGTTTCTACCAATACACTTTGGATTGGTGGTACAGACAGCGCATATTGCTTCACCAACGAATCATTCAATGATGCCGCCATTTGTTCAACTTTAAGTGTTTCACGTTGTACTAATCCGTAGCCAGTATCATCTTCGAATGCGAGCTCGATCGTGATGAAGTTAGTAGAAATCTCTGGGAAAAATACCGACTTAAGTTTGCCGGTTATTAGCGAGCCGCCAACTAGAATACACAGGGAAAAAAAGCCACAAATTACAGCATAACGGTAGCGTATAGCCAGTTGTAAACAGGGTTTGTAGAGATGCCAAGTGATGTATTTGAAACCACGTAGAACACGCTGTTGAATATAGTGCCATACAGCAGGAATACCCCATGCTGAAGTCGGTTCCATTTTGACTCGGGCAAGGTGAGCTGGGAGAATTAATTTGGACTCAATGAGTGAGAAAATCAGACAGAAAGTTGCAGCCATGGCAAATTGCGCAAAGATTTTACCGAGTTCCCCTTCGATTAAGCTGAGAGACATAAAAGCGACGATGGTCGTCAACACACCAAATGTGGTTGGTGTTGCAACTTTTTGCGTGCCAGCGATGGTCGACTCAACGGAAGCTCCGTGTTTCTCTCTTTGTTCGTAAATACTTTCACCAATGACGACTGCATCATCAACAACAATTCCGAGGGCCATGATGAAGCCAAAGGTGGTTAATTCATTAAGGGTGAGTCCAAAGAAAGAATCTCCCATAAGGACCATTGCACCGGCAAACGTAACAGGTAGGCCAACGGCAACCCAGAAAGCCACACGTATGTTTAAGAGCAGAGCCAGTAAAATAACAACGAGAGCGATACCTTGAGCACTGTTCTTAAGTAGCAAAGATAAACGGTTTTTAATCGGCTCACTTTGATCATTCCATTGGGTCAGGTGGATACCGTTCGGCAGAGTCAATTGGTAAGCATCAACGATGGATTTGGTCTCTTGGGCTAGCTGGTTGATGTTTGATTGACCATACATTTTCACCTTTAATCCTACTGATGGATGGCCGTTATAACGAGTAATGATGCCGTCGTCGTCAAATCCTAATTCAATATGTGCCACGTCGGACAAGAGTATGGTTTGCCCTGTTGCTGTGCGTTTAATTGGCAGCGAAGCGAACTCTTTCGCGCTTCGGTGTTGCTGGTCCGCTTTAAGAACTAACGTCCCTTGAGAACCTTTGAGCTGGCCGGCCGTTTGGGTTAATGATTCTGCTCTAATTTGGCTGACGATTTGCTCCATCGTAAGACTGAAAGCTTGCAATTTGGCCTCGTCAATTTCAATCGAGACCTGCTGAGATTTTCGGCCAATGTAATCAACCTTTTGTATCAAAGGAGAGTCTAGGAGCTTGTGTCGTAACTCGTCTAAATAACGCTGTAATGCACCGATAGGCACGTCACCAAACAGGTTAATTGAAACTACCTCTTCAAGGTCGGCTTGACGCGTGATCACTGGTTTTTTTGCTTCACTAGGTAAATCGCCAATAGCATCAACCACACTTTTTACATCTTGTTGCAGTTTGTCGAGTGAATAGCCACTCAACTTAGTGATGGTTACCGTTGCACCGTCACTATTTGAACTGCTGTGTATTTGTTTGATGCCTTCTACACCTAACAATGAATCTTCGATTTTTATCGCAATGCTTTCTTCAGCCGAGCGGGCTGAGCCACTTTGATATTCGACACTTACCGTAATATTGGTTGGGGGGAGTGAGGGGAAGCTTTCTACCCGTGATTGGATAACCGAAAAACCACCCGCGACTATGATCAAAACCATTAAAAGATTTGCAGCAACAGGATTGTGAACAAACCATGCGATAACGCCATGAGTTTTTAGGTTATTGTCCATCATTCACCTCTTTAAGTGATTTGTCCCCAGAGGCAGGAGTCGGGAGGCTCCGATTTAATGCGAGTTTTTCCGTGTCGTCTGCGTGAGAGCTATCCGAAAGTGCTAATACTTGCATTCCCTCCACGTAGCTGGACAACGGCTTTACAACCAAAGTGATGTGTTGATTTAGGTTGCCCTGTTCAAAACCAATCGCATCGATATCTTGAAACAGTGATTGAGTCTTGTGACGATGAAGTTGACCTTCTTTGACGTACCAAATATTGCCGTCTGCAGTAATGGAAGAGGATGAAACTACAAAACTATCTGAGTGGCTCTTACCTTGAATGACAACTCTAACAAAGCTCCCGATCAGCAAAGGATCTGGCTGTTGAAGAGGGGAGTCTATTTTTAATATGAGGTTACGCATACGTGTTGATTGTTCCACGAGCAGTGAAAGGTGACTCGCCCGTGCTGCCCATTGTTGCCCTGAATCTAAATCAGATGCTGACTGAATTGTCACCGACAGTGCACTCAAATCGGAGGGGAGCTGTTGCCAGTCGCGTTCTGTGAGCTGAAGATGTACTTCAGCAGTTTCTATGGATTTGATCTGTCCCAACGAGGTTCCGGATGCAACAACACTGCCTGTGGTGACGTTGCTTTGGCTGACAATGGCATCATAAGGAGCATGGATATTCGTGTTATTTAGTTGTTGTTTAGCATCTTCAACTGCTTGTTGTGCGGCGTTTAATCGTGCCTTTGCTGCTTTAAACTGAGGCTCTCGCAAAGCGAGGGGGCTCGGTGCCTCTTCTATACCTGAAGTTTTCCATTCTTTTTGAGCACGTTGATGTTTGCGTTGTTCTTGGAAAAATGAAAGGTGTGCGTTAGCTAGCTCTTTTTCTGCGTTAGCCAGTAGTACTTGGTAACTGGAATCGTCAATGTGAAATAGCAGATTACCTTTAGAGATTTGTTCACCTAGTTGAAATTTTTTTGCTTTTGAAAGAATCACTCCTGAAACCTGGCTCGTGAGCGTTAAAGTTTCTTCTGGAATTACCTGCCCGTAACCTTCAATGGTAGAGCGGTGTTGCCCGGCAGCAATGTCGACTGTGGTGACTTTGATATATTGTCGAGGCTGAGCTTCCAGCGCTAACGTTGTTTCTTCGGGGATTGACTTCATGATGTACATCGCGGTGGCAATGATACTGAGCAAGCCCAAAGCCGTAACAAGTATCTGTTTCATTTTAAACCCCCATTCCTAATGCTAACCCTAAGGTAATTCTGTTTGAGAGCCGAGTACGCTGAGTATTAAGCAACTGGATTTTAGATTGGTAAATAGATTGTTGGGCGATAAGTAGTGCCAAAACGTCACTGGCTCCTTCCTGGTAAAGGTTTTGATAGTTTTTCATACTAGCCTTGGAGAATGTAAAAGCATCTCGATAATGCTGTTCTTGTTGTTTGAGGTAGAACTCTTTGTCTAGTGCATTTCCTACCTCATTGATGGCAACCAATAGTTTCTTTTGGTAATCAACAAAGCTCTCTTCTGCTTGAAGCTGAGCTATTTTGGCTTGGGTTTGTAGTGATGATTGGTCAAGAAGAGGTGCGCTGATCCCCCCAACGAGATTCCACAGGGAAGGATTGTCGATAAGCTGGTTTGGTGTTGAGCCGCTACGATAAACAGAGGCAGACAGCGTGAATTTAGGCAGTAGATCTTTGTAAGCAACTGCCGCGCTTTTGTCGGCGGCGAGCACTTGCTGATAAGCGGCAAGGAGGTCAGGACGTGATCCAATCATTTCTCCGGGAAGACGTAATGGCGGAGCTTCAACTTCTGGGATCGTGAAAATCATTTGGTTAAGCTTGGTGTCGCTCTTACCTCGCAAGGTATTAAGTCCTCTGATTGCGATAAGTTGATCTTGTTCTTTAGCCGCTAAACTCGCTCTTACTCTGGATGTCGCAGCGCGAGCGGTGTCGAGGTCTGCTTGTTCTTTAAACCCATCGAGCACTTGTTCTAGTACAATATTCTCAGTGTTTGAAAGGCTTTGTAGCCAGCGTTGCTCAACCCCTATCACTCTTGCTCTGTAAGCAACATCAAGCCACGTCTCTATTACGCGAGCCGCGAGAGAGTTTTGTGCGTAAACATAATCAAGTTGTGTTGACTGTTGTTTCGCGTTAGCTGCGCTTGCTGTGTCAGCTAAGCGTCCCCAAACATCAAACTCCCAACTTAAATTCAAAGACAGTTTGTGACTGTTCTGAATCTGACTTGTTTTTTGTCTAGAGGCTTGAAAGTCTGTATTTAAAGAAGGTTGAAGGTATTGATCACTTTGAGCCGCTAATAGTTCAGCTTGCTTCAAGCGAAGTGCAGTTTTATGTAGGTCGTGGTTATTGGTGAGGGCTTCTTGAACCAGATCGGCGAGAGCTTGATTGTTGAACAGCGAGAGCAATTGTGTTGACATCGTAGTGTTTACGTATCGTTGAGAGCTTTCCCATTGCTCGGGAATCTGGGTTGTATTGTTCAAACTGGCTTGCGGCGTTGGTGATAGAGAAGCGCAACCCGTGAGATAGGTCAGACTACCCAGTAGTAATAATGCGGATAGGGGGCGGTGTGTGTTCATGCTGTCTTACTCTAAGGTATTTATCTATAGATATACCTAACAGCGAGTAAATTGGAGGTGAAATGAGTGTTTGGTTATTGATTAAAATTGGATATGGATATGGATATGGATATGGGCTAGTAAAGGGTTTATGAAAGAACTTCTGAAAAAATAAAAGCCACTGAAATCAGTGGCTTTCTAGACTTGTCCGTTTTATCTAATCAGGCCATACATGGAATGTGCTGACCTCATACCCCTCGAATAGCAGGCTCTATTAAAAGAAAGGGGTGACATCAATTTCAGCCTTCGTAGGAGAAATTGCTTTTACAATCGTATGCCAGCTGTGTTTTAAATCCACATACTTGACGTCAATGAAACGTTTATTCTTTCGTGAATAGAAGCACTTAACGACAGGCTCAACAGGAGCATCATCATTCGATGACCATACAATTCCAAGATGGCCATTGCTCAGCTCAACGATGGCCCCAATAGGGAAAATACCAATGCAATTAATAAATTTGTACACCAATTGCCGGTCTAAGTGATTAGGTGTCATACCTAACATGATTTTAAACGCTTCCGCTGGGCTCATTCCACGTTTGTAGCAACGGTCAGCCGTCAATGCGTCATAGATATCGACGATACAAGCCATTCGCCCGTGCTGCGGAATTTGCTCGCCACTCAGTCCATTCGGGTAACCTGTACCATCTAATTTTTCATGGTGCATTAAACATACATCACGGCTAATTTGACTTAAGCCTTCGATTTTTTTGATGATAGGTTTAGCAAATACTTGGTGTTGCTTGATGTGAGCGAATTCCTCCTCGGTTAAACGAGAAGGCTTGTGCAAAACATTATCATCGATATGCACTTTACCGACATCATGAATAATTCCACCAATAGCCAATGGCTTTAATCGGTCTTTGCCAAAACCCAAATGCTTGCCAAAAGTGACCAAAAGTGTGGCTACATTAACGGAATGTTCAAGCAAATAGGCATCTTTCTTACGTAATGCAGAAACACATTGCAAGGCATCTGAATTGATCAGTGCTGATTCTATGAGCTCATCCGCCCAACCATCCAATTCATCCGCAACAAACGTATGAGAATCAAATGTTGCAGTAATAATTTTCTGAGCAAGGCCGCGCGCTTCTTTAATAATTCGCTCTGCATTCTTTTGCCTTATTTCTCGAGACGCTAATTTACTTGGAGACGTTTTATTACTCTGTTGTGGCCTATCTGCCGTTTCATCCTCAGGCACGGGATGAAACTCACAACCTTTAGCAGAGAGTTTCTTGTCAACCCAGACATACTTAATGCCTTTATTAACTAATGTATCAATTCCTTTTTTTGAAGACACGCGTCCAGCGTTAGATAAATAAACACGCTCACTTTTCTGAATTGATGTAACAAACATTCCCACAACCAATGTGTTTATGGAAATTTTTACTGAGTCTTTAAGGTCGAACTGCATTAAATTCAATTAAGTGTTGTCAAAAACAGTGTGATTCTAATCCAATTTCGCGACGAATCTAGTCAAATTGTTGATTTATTTACTCAAAACACCTGAAATTAATCGTGAAACACGTGAAATCAATAGCAAAACACATGAAATTAAAAACAAAAGGCCGAAATGTCACAGAGTTATGCTTCGATCTTAGCGATATTGTTTACAACGGTTAAGTGGCAGTGGTGTAGTAATAAGCGTTCTTTTCTAATCGAAGTGTCTATCTAAAGGGCTCTGTAGAAAGGTACTTTGTATTGTGGATGTGACTTAAGAGGTGAGGTAGGGAGGTTGCCACCTATTAATAAAAAGATAAAACGTTAGATATTAAAAAAGCCACTGAAATCAGTGGCTTTTTAGAGTCAACCCATATCAGAATGGATTAAAATTAGCTGATAAAAGTTGACGTACTCTTCGATTTCTAATCGATTTCTTTGTCTTTAGTCATAGATAAAAGCCAAAGAGATACGGCTGCAACACCTGCAAAGCCACCAAGAATGATAACTGGCATAGCGCTGTAACCTAGGATGTGCCAAATTACGTTCTCTAAAGTACTCATTCAATCGCTCCTTATTGCCAGCCTTCAACGCCGTGCATGTCTGGTAGTTTGTGTGCGATACCTTTGTGACAGTCTACACACGTTTTTTCACCAGAAGCTAGCGCTGTCGAGTGTTGTTTCGCACTACGAGGGCTCTGCTCTGAGAAGTCCATGTAATCGAACTGGTGACAGTTACGACACTCAAGTGAATCATTCTTTTTCAATCGAGCCCATTCGCGTTCTGCTAAGTGAGCACGACGTGCTTTGAACTTTTCTTCAGTATTGATGGTTTTCGCAATAAAGTGTGCGTATAGCTCTTTAGAAGCCTGAACCTTACGAACAATTTTATCTGTCCACTCATGAGGTACGTGACAGTCTGAACAGATAGCACGAACACCAGAACGGTTAGAGTAGTGAATTGTTTCTTGGATTTCAGCAACGATAGGTGCGTGACAACCAGAACAGAACTCTTCCGTATTGGTTGCTTCCATACCCGTGTTGAATGCACCCCAGAACAAAAGACCACCCGAGAAACCCAAGAACAAAACAACGCCTACCGCTGCTTTACTTGGTGTCGCGAGTCTTTTCCAAAACGCTTTAAGTAATTTTATCATATATAGCCTCTCTTACAGTCCGGCTACGATTAACGCAGTGAATCTACAGGTTTGAACTCGTTCTCAACTAGCGGTTTAGCATTAGCTTGAGGTACGTGACACTGTAGACAGAAGTAACGACGAGGTGAAACATCAGCAAGTACCGCATCTTCGCGGTTCATGTAGTGAGTTACACTCACTTTAGTTGCACCCATTTCTTTTGCGTTTTTCCAGCTATGACAAGCAAGACACTTGTTAGCGTTAAGAGACACTTCATAGCTACGAATAGTATGAGGTACTAAAGGTGGTTGGTATACGTAGTCACTCTCAAGTACTTGGTCACGAGGAAACTTTTTGAAGTCATCTGCTGCGCGAGTTGCTTCAAGTTCACTTGCACCACGTAGAGATTCTACGCCACCAATGCCGCCTGGGTTATCCAGCTCAGCTTGAGCTTGAACTGCACCAGCTAGCAAAAGACCAGCTGATAGTAGGGCAGTAATCAGTTTTTTCATGGTTAATTTCTCCGCCTAAAGGCTAATTCTTTGAGTGGACTACTTCTTTCAAAAAGTAACGAAAAAAGTAGTCGCAATATTAAATACGTTAGATCTTGTATCTAGGTTCGAAAAGCGCTTGGCTCTTAAGAAACCTTGGTGATCTTAACTGGACACTTCTTGTAATCCGTCTGCTTAGACAGAGGATCCGTTGCATCCAAGATCAACTTGTTGATCAGAATTCTTGCATCAAAGAATGGTACGAATACCAAGCCTTGTGGTGGACGGTTACGACCACGAGTTTCAACACGAACGCGTACTTCACCACGTTTGTTTTCGATAAGAACTTCATCACCACGGCGAAGGCCACGAGCTTTAGCGTCAGCAGGGTGGATGTAACAAAGTGCATCCGGTACTGCTTTGTAAAGTTCTGGTACACGACGAGTCATAGTACCTGTGTGCCAGTGCTCAAGAACACGACCTGTACATAGCCACATGTCGTATTCGTCGCTTGGCACTTCTGGTGGTGCTTCGTAAGGAGCATTGATGATAAGAGCTTTACCATCTGGTTTACCGTAGAAATCCCAACCAGAACCTTTCTTAGCGTATGGATCTGAACCTTCTTTAAAGCGCCACAGTGTTTCTTTACCGTCAACAACAGGCCAACGTAGGCCACGGACTTTGTGGTAAGTGTCGTAAGGTGCTAAATCGTGACCGTGATCGCGACCAAAGGCTGCGTATTCTTCGAATAGACCTTTTTGAACGTAGAAACCTTGAGCTTGAGCATCGTCGTTAAGCTCTTGTGCTTCAGACAGTGGGAATGCATCAACGTTGCCGTTTTTGTACAGCACGTCGTACATCGTTTTACCACGATACTCAGGTGCTTTAGCTAGAAGCTCTTCGCCCCAAACTTCTTCAACAGTGAAGCGTTTAGAGAACTCCATGATTTGCCATAGGTCAGACTTTGCTTCACCTACGGTTTTAACTTGTTGGTACCATGCTTGTGTACGACGCTCAGCGTTACCGTAAGCACCTTCTTTTTCAATCCACATTGCTGTTGGAAGGATAAGGTCAGAAGCTTGCGCTGTTGCTGTTGGGTACGGGTCAGAACATACAATGAAGTTGTCTGGGTTACGGTAACCTGGTAGACGTTCAGTGTTGATGTTTGGACCAGCTTGCATGTTGTTGTTACACATTACCCAGTACGCGTTGATCGTACCATCTTTTAACGCACGGTCTTGCGCAACAGCGTGTTTACCCGGTTTAGGTGGGATAGTGCCTTCTGGAAGCTTCCAGATGTCTTCTGCAATCTTACGGTGTTTAGGGTTAGCAACCACCATATCTGCCGGTAGACGGTGAGAGAACGTACCTACTTCACGAGCTGTACCACATGCAGATGGTTGGCCAGTAAGTGAGAATGGGCTGTTACCTGGAGTAGAAATCTTACCTGTAAGAAGGTGGATGTTGTACACAAGGCTGTTCATCCATACACCACGAGTATGTTGGTTCATACCCATAGTCCAAAGTGACATTACTTTGATGTTTGGATCTGCGTATTGCTTAGCCAGCTTGATAAGGTCATCTTGAGATACACCTGACATTTCAGATGCTTTTTCAACGGTGTATTCAGCAACAGAAGCTTTGTAGTCTTCGAAGCTGATATCAGTCATTTTACCTGAGTTAGGGTTCGCAGCGGCTTTCTGTAGTGGGTCATTGTCACGAAGGCCGTAACCGATGTCTGTTGTTGCTTGCTTGAAGTTCGTGTGTTTGTTCACGAATTCCCAGTTCACCGCATCGTTTTGAATGATGTAGTTAGCAATGAAGTTAGCAATCGCAAGATCTGATTGAGGTTCGAAGATGTAACCTGTGTCTGCAAGCTCGAAAGAACGGTGGTAGTAAGTAGACAGTACGTTTACTTTAACGTGTGGGTGGCTTAGACGACGGTCTGTAATACGAGTCCATAGTACTGGGTGCATTTCTGCCATGTTTGAACCCCACAGTACGAATGCATCTGCGTGTTCAAAGTCATCGTAACAACCCATTGGCTCATCGATACCGAAAGTACGCATGAATGCACCTACCGCAGATGCCATACAGTGACGAGCATTTGGATCGATGTTGTTTGAACGGAAGCCCGCTTTCATCAGCTTAACCGCTGCGTAGCCTTCCATTACTGTCCACTGGCCTGAACCGAACATACCAACGCCTGTTGGACCGTTCTTCTTCAGAGCGGCTTTCCATTTCTCAGCCATTACGTCGAAAGCTTTGTCCCAAGATACTGGTGCAAAATCACCATCTTTGTGGAACTCACCATCTTTCATACGAAGAAGAGGCTGTTCAAGACGGTCTTTACCGTACATGATTTTTGAAAGGAAGTAGCCTTTAATACAGTTAAGGCCTTTGTTTACCGGTGCTTCTGGGTCGCCTTGAGTCGCGACCACTTTACCGTTTTGAGTACCAACTAGTACCGAACAGCCCGTACCACAAAAACGACAAGGCGCTTTATCCCACGTGATTTTTGTTTGATCAGAGCTAGCAATCAGGTTGGTTGCTGTTGCTGGTAGAGTTACACCTGCAACGGCTGCCGCTGATGCAGCTGCGTTTGCTTTCACAAACGCGCGTCTTGTCATTTTCATACTTCACCCTCAAGTTGAGAATTGTTGCTTCCAGTTTCTAAATCCGTTTCGTCTAGTCCAGTCTCGATTTGGTGATAAACCAAAGCTGTCCCTAAAACGTTCGTAATATTATTAATTTCTTCGATGGTGTCCGTAACAAAACCTTGGTTCTCGGTTTCTAGGACCACGATGATTTTGCCTTCAGGGCTACTGCCGTAGATTTCCGCATTATCGTATTGCTCGATTTGTGCTTTGATCTCGTCTAGATGCTCTGGGCTCACATGCACGACTAAACTTGATATATGCACTTCATTTAGTGCCATAAATTGCTCTCGTTATTTTTGTTTTATGCATTACTCACAAGAATAGCCGAAGTAGGGCAAACTGCTACGCAGGCTCCACAACCGCTACACTCATCTAACTCGATTTTTGGTAGAGCAACACTGCCTGCTCTAAGTTGAAATTGAATCGCCATAGGTTCACACATGTCACCACAGCTTCGGCATTCAACATTTTGTTGGGCCAAGCACTTATCAGAGATAGTTGCTTTTGCCAGCCAAGGCGTTTCTTCCTTGGGTTTAAAAATTGGCTCTGGACAAACGTCTGCACATTGATAACAGAATGTACATTCGTCTTTTGAGAAGTCGACAGTAGGAAAACCACCGTCGCCGACAATGATGATGTGTGTCTCGCAACTTTCGATGCATTTACCACAACGTGTACAATCATCTGCGAAGCTTTCTAGACTTTTAATCCAAGGCAATCGAATCTGGCTTGAATCTACTTTGCGCCTAGAAAATAGGCGGCGTCTCGATAGGTCTACCACTAAATGCCTACTAATGTTGCTAAGATGTTGTAATTGTAGATCATTGTTTCGTTAATATCTTGTCATTTATCCTCACAAGTAGTGTAGTTTTAGAAATATTTGTATAAATACCCCTTAAGGGCTAAATAGGATCCTATATTGTCTTAGATCAATAAATTATGAAGCGTTTGGTCACATATTGAATGGAGCTCTGTTTTTTGATGTGTGACAATAGGTTCCCGATAGCCAATTTTATACCTTCAGGATATTAACCTTGCTTATTAAACCTGTTTCATCTGTGACGAGTACAATAGCTAAATCATTGTTATTTATATTGCTCCTTTCAGTTGCCACCACCGGTTTTGCTATTTTTACATTGGCGTCCAGCCTTAATGATGCCGAGGCGGTTAATGTGGCTGGCTCGATGCGCATGCAAAGCTACCGTTTAGCGCATGATATTCAAATAGAATCAGTGGATTACGATTCTCATATTCGTGAATTTGAAAATTCCCTTTATTCCACATCGATGACTAATTTGGTGAGTTGGGAAGTGCCAACTGATATTACAAATGATTATTATTTAATAATTGGCCGTTGGCATGAATTGAAGCAGGTCTTAAATAGCGAAGATAGAAAACACTACCTGGTACTTGTTGAAAATTTTGTTATTGAAATCGACCGCTTTGTTTTTAAGTTACAAGAATTTTCAGAAAATAAATTAATTAAATTGGCATGGGCTGGTGGTATAGGTCTAGGTGGAATACTCGTCATATCTCTTTTTGTTGTTCATTTTGTACGTAAACAAGTTGTTAAGCCTCTACACGCTCTCGTTAGAGCTAGCCAGAGAATAAAAAATAGTGATTTCGAGGTTAAGTTGGAGGTTACCAACAATAATGAACTGGGCATTTTGACCAAAACATTTAACTCGATGGCGAAAGATTTAGGCGTGCTGTATCGAAACCTTGAAGATGTTGTCGATGCCAAGACGGTTGAGTTACAAAATGCCAACCAATCATTGCAAGCACTCTATTATTCTTCTCAAGAACTCACGGTAACGCGTGTTGCACCGGAAAATTTCCGAGCTATTTTGCAGCACTTGGTCAGCCTAGAAGGGATTGAATCGCTAAGGTTAGAAATAGTCGATAATTCGGGACGTTCTTTGATTATGGATGAAGGTTACGACCCGACTTGCGATTATGAAAAGTTTGAAATGAAACTGGATGATAACGAGCTTGTTTTGGGCTATCTGTATTGCTCATATCATCATGGTCATTCAACTAAGACGCTAATTGAGAGTTTTATTCAACTGTTATCGAGAGCTATCTACTATAATCGCGCTCAAAAGAAAGCTGAGCAGCTTATTATTATGGAAGAGCGAGCGACGATTGCGCGTGAACTGCATGATTCATTGGCCCAATCGCTGTCGTATTTAAAAATCCAAGTGACATTGTTAAAGCGTGTTATTGGTAAACTTCCGGAGCACAAACATCGAGAGCAGTCAGAGCAGATAGCATCTGAGCTAGGGAATGGATTAGCGGGTGCTTATACTCAATTGAGAGAGCTACTCACCACATTTAGGTTATCCATCAAAGAGGGTAGCTTTGGAGATGCTTTGAGCACCATGCTAGAGCAACTCAGTGAAAGAACCGATGCGAAGATTAAATTAACTAATAACCTTTCATCGCTCGAGCTTGATGCACACAGTCAGGTTCACTTGCTTCAATTGATTCGTGAAGCAACAATAAACGCAATAAAACACGCCAATGCCGACTTGATAGATGTATGCTGTATCGATGAGGACGGACAAGTATTAGTCGTGATTAAAGATAATGGAGAAGGCTTTGACCCAAGTAGTTCGAAGATGAACCACTACGGAATGAGTATTATGCAGGAGCGTGCGGCAAGACTGAATGGTGACTTAACGATTGAAGCGGCTCAAGGTGAGGGCTGTACAGTCATATTGAAATATAAAAGTTTAAAGGAAGTTAAAGTTGACGATTTGTAAAGTAATGTTGGTTGATGATCATCCATTGATGCGCAGAGGTATAAGCCAATTACTGAGCTTTGAAGATGAATTTGAAGTGATTGCAGAAGCAAGTAACGGTACTGAAGCGGTCGCACTTGCCCATGAAGAAGAACCTGATTTGATCCTATTGGATCTGAATATGAAAGGAATGTCTGGGCTAGATACCTTGAAAGCACTTCGAACTGATGGTTCAAGCGCTAACATCGTTATTTTAACGGTTTCTGATAGCCCTGCGGATATCGAAGCGATTGTTAAAGCGGGCGCTGATGGTTACTTACTGAAAGATACTGAACCCGATGAGCTGATTGAACTGCTTAAGCAAGCACATAGCGGCGATAAGGCATACAGCACTGTGGTAGCTCGCTATTTGAATGATGCTGACAGTCGAAATGATATCTTCGACCAATTGACTGAACGTGAAATGCAAATTCTTCAAGAAGTCGCGAAAGGTTACCGTAACAAGCAGATCGCCGATCACCTGTTTATTTCTGAATCGACAGTTAAGGTACATATGAAGAGTTTGTTGAAAAAGTTGCAAGTGCCTTCTCGTACCGCAGCAACCGTTCTTTATTTAGAACGTTATGGTGACATGAAGTAGGGCTTGTTCTTTTTAAGTAATACTATTTAAAGCCGTGCTGTTTCAATCCCTTGTGACATTTTTAGTGTCATGCTCCAATAGATAGAGTTTTGAATTCTCTAATTAATATGACGCAAAAAAGGCGCTGAACTTATTAAGTTCAGCGCCTTTTTGTTAGGGCATTTTATATCGGCATCTCTATCTTAGCTTGTATCAGTCTAGATAGAGTGTTTCTTTAAGTTAAGCTGCCATTGGAACCAATACCAGCGTACCAAAGATAACCGTGATAAGACCACAGATTACTGGAACAGAAGTACGTTTTACAACTTCAAACGGGCTGATTTTACCCATACCCGATGTCGCAACAATTACGCCAGATACTGGAGAAATGGTACGGCCTAGGTTAGATGCTTGAAGCATAGGGATGATTAGGAACGCTGGGTTCAAGCCCATTTTCGCCGCTAGTGATGGAGCCAGTTCTACGAATGCATAGAAAGGCGCGTTACCAGAACCTGTCGCGATAGCTGCAGCAACCGTTAAACCTGTTAGGATAAGCATCAATGCGATACCGCCTGCGCCTGCAGATTCAGCAAGACCGATTAGGTTATCAATCGCACCGATAGACATTAGACCTTGAGCAAATACGCCCGCCGCAACCAACAACATTACCACGCCTTTGAACGCGTCAGCCATGCCTTGGTAGCAAGAATCTAAGTCTTCTAATGTTTTCTCGCCGTCAAACTTCTTAACAACGTAATCGATAACTGCGCCCACGAAGATAGAACCTACAACAATGGTGTAGATATCAAGTGAAAGCCCTGGAATCGTGCGGCCGTTGAATAGGAAAACGCCGATGATAGGTAGGAATGGCAGTGCAGCGTAGAAAGCCGGTGCTGTTGTTTCGATTTCAGAAACGTCTACTTTTTCCATTGGCGTGTTTTCTTTTTTATCTAGGTATTTGTTCCAGAAGAAAGCCGCGCCAGCCATCACGATGATTGCACAGATAGAAACAGGCAATACTGTTTGAACAGCAAACACATCAAGAGACATGCCTGATTTTTCAGCTGCGATAACCACATCACCAGAGGTTGGTGAAAGAATGATTGCTGCAGGTGATGCACAAACGGCAACCGCTGCTGGGCGTGAAATACCCATCGCCGTCATCATTGGGAATAGGGTCGCCATCAGTAACACACCAAGGCCTGTTGCAGAACTTACCGCTAGAGACATTAGACACGCTACGATGTAAGCCGCAACAAGAAGTACATAGGGAGATTTAATAGCAGCAAGCGGTTTAGAGAACTGTTTCACTACTACGTTGTTAGCACCAATGTGCGTCATGTAAGAAGCAAAACCACAAAGAAGCATGATTTGCATGCCTAGGCCGCCTCCACGGTACTGAAGCATGTACTTAACAAATTCGAGTGAGTCGGTAACCATGTTACCTGTTGAAGCGACCTTAGCTGGTAAGACTGTGTGACCAATAAGGCCAGTAATAAGAAGTAGGGCAAGGCCAGCAGTTAGTAATACGCCTGCCGCTTTATAACCTTTCACAATAAAGTAACCAACAGCGATGGTAATTACTAATCCGATCAAGAGCTCTAACATAGAAATCTCCACAAAGTTTAAAAAATATAAGAAAGTGTTTCAGAATATGACAATGAATGTACAGAAAACTGCACTGTGGCACGAGGCATAGTTGAGGTTGGTATGATCTAAGACAAACATTATTTTCGATGTTAATTGTGGTTGTAAATATTGATTAACCACTGTTGTTTGGATGTTAATAAACAAATTTTGTGACTCCCTAGAATATAACTTGGATCACCTTTGCTTGTTTTAGTTTCATATGATGGGATTGTTTTATAAGGCGTGGGTGTTTGTTGTGTTGAAAAGAAACGTGTAACGAAATGGGTGTTTATCTGAGAAAGGCGGTGAAAGTGGCGGTTTTTTATAAGTAGAATGAGCAGATATAAGTTTGTACAAAAGACAAACCCTGCGTTGAGAGCAGGGCTTTTATTGAATCAGTAATGAGTGACTGGTTAGGCGATGTGCGTCATTTTATTAAGTACAAAGGTTTCGATACAGTCTTCAGTCGCAGCCATGTACTGAGCGATGTGTTGGCTCGCTAAGTGTTTCTCTAGATGAGCTTCAGATTCCCAGTTCTCATGAAAAATGAAGTGGGCAGGGTTACTGTTATCTTGGTGCAGATCGTAATTAATACAGCCGTCTTCAGCACGGGTTTTATCGATCAATTTAATCATCTCTGATTTAACAAGCTCAGTTTTGTCTTCTTTAGAGACGATCGTTGCAATAATAGTCAGTTTGCTCATTTTCAATTCCTTAGATTTAAACTCAGTAAGTTAGAGTAATATAAGTATAAATTCAGGTTGAAGAAAGAGTTCTGGAATCCAATAACTATGGTGCTTAGCGTCCACAATTTAAATCCGAGATCATAACGTTGGGGTGATCGGTTGCGCTCATAAAAAAGCCCTCATAGAAATATGAGGGCTTCAAATAAGAGTTAAGCAGTGTCGTTACTGGTACATTAAGCGGACTACTAAGCCTTAAGTATATTGTTCTACCTTAAGCATACTGTTCCACTGTCATTGCCCAATTTTTTTTCTGTTGCTCAAAATTCATTTTGATTTGTTGGTAACGAACTTTAAGTAGAGAGTGTTCGTACTTCTTCACAACATCTTCGCGTTTGCTTTCAAGTAGCTGCTTTTTGACTTCGTAATACTCGTTCATGTTTGATACTAGAGCATCGAATTCTTGTTGAAGTTTGTCCGCGATTTGCTGCTTGTCGGCACGATGCATGATCTTTTGCTGCGTGCGTTTAAGTAACATTGATGCTTCTGCTTTTTCGATACGAGCTTGAGGGGTTTTCTTAAGCTTGCTTGCCAATCCCATCAAAGAAGCACTCTTGATCAACCATTTTGTAGGATCGTATTGCCACCAGTAGATGCCGTTGCGGTAATCGTTCTCAAAGATGTGGTGGAAGTTGTGGTAGCCTTCGCCAAAAGTTAGAACCGCTAACACACCGTTATCACGGGCCGTGTTTTTGTCGGTAAAAGGTTGGCTACCCCAGATGTGAGCAAGAGAGTTAATGAAGAATGTCGTGTGATGGTTAAGCACCAAACGAACAGCACCTACGATTAACAACATGCCAAGTACGTCACCGTAAATAACGCCTAAAGCGATAGGAACGCCGAAGTTCATGATCAACGCCAGAAGAACATAGTGCTTGTGCTGCCACATTACGATCTTATCTTTCTTCAGGTCACGACAGTTTTCATAGTTTTCATACATTGAGGTACTGTAGTTACGAATCATCCAACCAATGTGCGAGTACCAAAAGCCGCGTTTTGCAGAGTACGGGTCTTTGTCATTGTTATCCACGTGCTTATGATGCACACGGTGATCAGAAGACCAGTGTAACGCGCTGTTCTGCAGGGCAAATGCGCCACCTAATGCAAATAAAAATCTTAGGCTCGAATGCGCTTCAAACGCTTTATGAGACCATAAGCGGTGATAACCCGTTGTGATTGAAAGGTTACAGAACGTAAAGCAGATTGCTAGCCATATCCAGTGCTCCATACCATAGCCAAAAAAGTAGCCATAAACGGGAGCCGCAACAACAGCAAGCAGCATACTAAAAGAGAATACAAAAATATTGAGCCAGATTAATGGCGGCTTTTTTGTAGATTGTTTGTCGGCACTATTCATGAGCAAATTTCCATTGAGCTTACATCTGTGCGCTAGAATATCAGCGTACACGTGTAAGTCAATATTGAAAGTGTAAACGTGTATTAGTATGTTTTGCTTAAATATTGTATAAAGGTAGTGTGAAATGTAGTAGCAAGTCATAAATGGAAGTACTAAGGGCTAATAAATGGAAATTAAGGTAGCTGAATATAAAGATTATGAGCGGATTGCCCAATTACACGCGGATAGCTGGAAGCTATATTACCGTGGCATTCTTGCTGATGATTACTTAGAAAATGATGTTTTGGAGGACAGATCTGTTATTTGGCAGACTCGTTTGATTAATCCTCCTTTTAACCAACATGTTTTATTGCTTGAAGAGGGCGGTTTACTGGTTGGTTTCGTCTGCGCGTTTGGTAATCACAACTTTGAGCGTGGCACGTTCATCGATGCGTTACATGTAGATAATGCCTATCGCGGTCGTGGTGTTGGTAAGCGTTTATTGTCTGAATTATCGAAGTGGTTGCAGCAATACTATTCGGATTCAGGTCTGTACCTAGAGGTGATGTCTGAAAATCACCAAGCCATTGCTTTTTATCAAGCGATTGGTGGTAAAGAAGAGCTAGAGCAAGTTTGGAATGCACCATGTGGAAGTCAAGTGAATGAGAAGGTGATCTCTTGGAGCTCTCCCGTTGAACTTGAACAGAAAACAGCAAGCATTGTGTATTCTTAGTCACTTCAAGTTGAATAATGGTTCCTTGCTCAACAGCGACCTCTTACTGAAGTTGCTTTAAAGCAGAAGAACAAACTAAAAAGCCCCGAGCATTAAATTGTTCGGGGCTTTTTTGATTAGAGTAGACGCTTCAATTATTTGGCGTTTAGTCGCACCATGTAATTTTTTTCATAAAACGAAGAGGGATTAACGCTTGTTCTTCAAGTAACGTTTACGACGCTCTTCTTTTTTCTTAATCTGTTGTTCGGCTTTCAGCGCAGCCGCTTCTTCAACTTCGATCAACTCTTGTGTGATCATTTCTGGTAGCTCTAACGTTACTTTACCTAAAGTACCATTACGCAGTTCATGAAGTAGGATTTCAGAACATTTGTGAATGTCTATATGACCACCAGCACGAAGTGCGCCACGCTTACGACCAATCGCTTCCATCAATTCGATGTCAGACTCTGGAAGCTCTTCAATTTGGTAGCGTTCTTGCAAAAGATTAGGGTATTGCTTTGCAAGGTACTCGACTGTGTAGAATGCCACTTCATCGTATTCCATTGCCGTATCTTTTACAGCGCCTGTTGCAGCCAAGCGGAAGCCACTGTGTGGGTTTTCTACTTTAGGCCATAGGATTCCAGGAGTATCTGAAAGGATCACGCCATTTTGTAGATTGATACGTTGTTGACGACGAGTTACCGCAGGTTGGTTACCAGTAACCGCGATCGTACGTCCCGCTAAACAGTTGATGATGGTCGATTTACCCACGTTCGGGATGCCCATGATCATTGTACGAATGTTCTTACCCATCTGTTCACGGTGCGGTGCTAACTTACGCACGAGCTCCATAACGTGGTTAACTTCTTCTTTAGCGCTAGTAGTAATCGCAATCGCTTTAACGCCTTGCTCTTTCTCGAAGTGCTCAATCCAACGCTCAGTAAGCTCAGGATCCGCAAGATCGCGCTTGTTCAACACTTTTACACAAGGCTTATCGCCGCGCAGTGAAGAGATCATTGGGTTTTCACTACTGAACGGGATACGAGCGTCCAGTACTTCGATGATCACATCAACCTGTGGGATAACTTCTTCGATTTCTTTACGGGCTTTATGCATGTGACCCGGAAACCATTGAATAGACATAGAGATAAACCTTGATAAATATATTTGCTGCACATTGTAAGGGTTGGATGATACGTGTAAAGGTATATCTCTCCCGACCTTCAATGAGCTCAGTGAGTTTGCTTGAAGTATAGGCGACTTAGTGATGTTTATTTAACTTAGACTGATCTAATGAAGGTGAAATCCATTATTGTTGTGAAGCATAAAAAGCCGCAATATCTTTCAAGTCTTGATCATTGAGTTTACTCAGTTGTGTTTGCATCATCTCAGCGTAAGCGCCTTGTCTATCACCGTTTTGGTAAGCTTTCATTGTGTTATAGAGGTAAGTTGAATCTTGGCCAGAAAGTTTTGGGTAAGCAGTGTTACTTGTTTCACCCGTGGGGTTATGACAGAAAATGCAACTTGGTGACTTCATTTTACCCAGTTCAGGATCGCCAAAATTAGAGGCATGAAGGCTAGGGGAAAGAGTGAGTAATAGTAAAGTGAAGGAACGGTAAGTCATGCTTTTGCTCCGGTAAAAACATAACAATAAAGCTTACCCTAAGGGGAAGCTCAAGTCCGAATTGCTTTAGATGCTTTATGCTTTAGATATTTTAGAAGCTAATAGTGTTAACAGTTACAATTGACTTCGCTCTGTTAGGCGAGTAGAGGGTTTCAGAAGTGATGTTTTGTGAGTTCAAAAATTCTACTCGTGTCTTAGAGGATAGAATGTAATTAAGTCACTGATGATATGATTTAAACTTCTTTGTTCAGTCTAACTGTGATTCTATGATGGAGGGGGATAATAGAAGCACACCTTTTTAAGGGCCTAAATTATAATACGATCTATTATAAAAATAACTGCAATCCGCTGTCTCTATATTTGTGACTCAAATATTAACTACATGCCTGGTTGTATAATAGTCTCTAAGCTATTGATAAAATTTGCTTTTCTTATTGCTTCTTTTCGGTTGGTTACGTTTATTTTTTTATATATATTATATACATGCGTTTTTACTGTACTTTCTGAAATAAATAGTTCACTTGATATCTCTAAATTTGTATCTCCTCTGATAACTCGTTTAAATATTTGAGCTTCTCTTTTTGTAAGGGTAGATAATATTACCTGTGACTTGAATGTTTGGGAGCGCGCATTGGATAAAATATGCGACATTAACTTCCTCGGTAACCATAGGTCGTCATCACAAACCGTTTTCAAGCAACGTGTAAGGTGTTCTACAGGAGCATCTTGATATATTATGCCCTTTATATTAAACATGTTGAATAGTTGCATTACGGTAATACTCTGTCCGGTAATATCAGAGGGAACGTCATAGATTACCCATTTGTTGGACTCTACTTTTGATAAGGTGATGTAAACATCTTTGATGTCAGCTAAGAGTAAGTAACTAATGAGAATGACATCAAACGTCTTGCGATGATTCGAACGTTCAATACCTGAAATACATTCACGACTAAAACAAAAGTCACTGTATTTCTCTATTTCTCGTTGAATAAACTGGTTATTTATACCGTTATCGCCAATTAGGAGCATGTGCTTTAAATTATTTTTACTGTTATGCATACTTTACTCCGAAACTGACAAATCGTGTTGTGATTATATGATACTAGGTTTTATATAATTGCGTTGCATATCTCATGATTTATATAATTACATATTTAAGGCTGCTGTGAAAGTAGAGGTTCTATAGAAATTTGTAATGTATCGTCATATATTCCTCCCGGTTTGTTCTCTGTTTCCCCAATTACAAAACTCAAAGGAATAGGTTGACCGATCGTAGCCGAAATACGCTGAATTTTTGCATCAAGTTGACCGAGGTTTACTCTATCGTTATCTAGGGAAAGTTCGTATGGAATATCCCATTTTGTCTCATCAGATTCATGACGTAGCATCCCTTGATGGGATGATTCCAATACGATGGTATACGCTGTATTACTTTGCACCCATAGGTTCGGTGCAGAACGAATAATCTTGTTTGAATATAATGTTCCTAGATCAAGGTCATAATGCTGTTGAGTTAATCCATAAAAGTGAACTTTTGCAGCTGGTGGCACGGTAACGGATACTGGGAGTGAGGTAGGGCTGATCTCTATTTGTTGGTTGTCTGAGGTATAAGAGGGCGAGACTTCTAAAAGCCCTCGGTAGGCTCCTGACGCTAGCCACTGTTTGCTTGGGAAACGCATTTGTATGGTTGTTGAAGGTTGACTGTCGGTTAATGATACATGCCACTGATTGGCGATTGGCACACCCACTTGTCCACTCCACTCGAAGTTGAGTTTGTCTTGGTTTACCCCTTTTAACGTCCGACTAGTATCATTAAGTTGTAGAACCAAACTCAATTTGCAGTCTTCGCCAATTATATTCGCATCGATCCTATAAGTATTAATTGTTGCGTAAGTACCAGTGTTGAAAACGTCGTATTGCGACTGGGATGAGACGGGTTGAATCGTCAATGCACTAGCTTCACATGCTAATACAGAGGATACAGAATTTATGGCGATGAGGAACCATCCTCCCCACCGAAGTTGTTTAATCCACATACACATCTCCTAGTCTGATCAAGTTGTCACTGCGCTCGCTGAGAGTAATGACGGCTGACTCTTGTCCTTTAGTGTCAAGAATCAGTTGATATCTCCCTGGCTTTAACCCAGATATCGCAAATATGCCGTTCCGATTGGTAAAGAAGTCAATCGGTAACTGTTTAGCTTCACCAAGGTAATGTGCTACACCAGCGACAAGTGAAATTGGATTGTTACTTTGACGGTCGTATAGCTTACCAATCACGGTTAAGACAGCATCGGAACCAATTTGTAGTTGGAAGCCCCGCTTGTAATCAGGCTTAACCCAAAAAGCACCATCCCCCAAATCATATCCCGGTGGTAAGTTATCGACCTCATAACCGATGACTTGGCTATTATAAGCAACAAGATCAGGGACCATGGCACTGGCATCTCCGTTAAGGTAAACGCGTGCGTACTCTCCATCTTTTGTTGGGTCTAATGCCACGTCATTCTCTGCGAGGCTTTCGTGCTTGCTGACAATAGCGAATGCTTCTCGGACTGGTCTGCCGATCGTTACCGATGAACCTGCAAACGCAAGTGCACTGCTGATGGTCACGTCGGTACTGTGGTTTCTTGTGTCACCACTAATGTCGTCAAGTCGCGAGGCATGGGTGGCACTCAATTCGTAACGGTTTGCTGTATAGTTAATACCAGCGTCCATATCGGCGTCCGTTTCTTCATTCGTAATGACACTCGCAAAGCCTGATATCCCTCCGGTGTTACCTATATTATTCTGATAGCTGTAATCTAAGGCGGCTTCTCTTAGCTCTGTACTGTAACGACCGACGACACGAGTTTGTCGGCTAAGAGGCCAACTTATGGTGAGCGTAGTGCTGATGTCATCGTCTTTACTGGCGTGATCTTGATAGCTAACACGGGCACTCCAAGTCGCGTGAGTATCAAACAGTCCGTCCGATAAACTCGGGCTAATTAGCCAATAGTCGTTCTCTTTGTCTATTCCTAAACGGTAATTGACTGTCATGGCGGCACGTAATGATCGACTTAGATAAATCGAACCGAATGCAGAAGCATAATGAGTGGTTAAGTTGATGTCTTTATCGGAGGCGTCAAACCCAGCAACACCAGTAAAATTGTTGCTCAGATACTCATAACTAACACTCAGTTGTGGAGCCAGTGTATTCTTGCTGGAAAATTCCGCATCGAATGCAAATTTGTAAGCATCGCCGTTTCCTAATACAGGATGTTCGCTACGTGAAGCATTGAGTTCAGTGACTCCCCATCTAGAAGCGATGAGTGCGGTAGTACCATATTGGTATAAATCTTCACGGGTTTGAAAGTTGGTACCTAACGTTAACCAAGGGTTAATCCCCACATCAACATAACCATGGAAAATACGCTCATCGGTTAGGTATTCTAATTGTCCATTTTGGAGTTCAGAGGGTGCTCCATACATAATGCTATATTCAAACTCACCGCTATTGAGTAAGTCGTTACCCGTCGCAATAGAAAACTCGATACGCTCTTCATTCCCAGAACGATCGGTAATGACGAGTACAATATCGTTACTACCTTGCGCAAGAGGTATATCACTCAGGTTGTAGCTACCAGCGCCTAAGGTCAATCGTTGGACTGCAATCCCATCTATATAGACATCGACATTCGAGGCTCTTTGAAGTGTGAATGATTGATTGGCTCGTGGTCGTGCATTTCTGGTTGGAATCAGTGTGAAATCTCGAGTTAAGCCAATACCAAGTATGTCGGTACTGTCCTGAAAAGATTGGCCACTGTTGTACATATCGCCGAGCACAAGTCGTGTACCTTGCTGTGCAAAGTCAATATTAAGACGAGTTCCTTCTCTCACATATTGTGACTTTTTCGATGAACCATTTTCTAAATAGGATTCATATTCAAAATTGAAAAAACCAATGTTAAGTGCAGAATCGAATTGACTGCGATAAAGATCTTGCCTTGACGATTTTTGATCGACATATTGGCTCTCATTGGCGGAAAGGGCGACGTTAACGTATCCGCTTAACAGACTTGGCTCAGCATAGTTATAAAAATCATCTGCGCCGTTCATCGAGAGTTGTTGGGTTAAGCTAAATTCTGGCGGAACCGTCACGATACATTCCAACGAAGAAAAGTCGAAATTAAGTCCCAGCCCTACGCTCATAAAGTGGTGCTGCGACAGCATCTCATCGTCTGTCGTGTCATGGAGCTTACCAATACCTTCTTGAGTGACGACAGACGAAAGGAGAGACAGCGTACTTTCCTTTGGCAAAAGAATTTCGTTGTTTGCGGTAATGATAATGTCCGCTTCACCAAGAATGGTGTCACTTATCCTTAGTAAAGAGGTAAGTTGAATGTCGCGTCCTGTCGGGTTCAATACCATATCCTGGCCCCAAGCTACAGGGCTTAAGGCGGCACAATAAAACAGTACTAATCCCAAGACATAGAAAACTTGCCACATCTTGTGAGAGGTTTCAGTTTTCATATCCATGATAAGTGCCTACTGGTAAGTAATTTAAAGAAGAAGGCAAAGTAATAGTCGAGCGTGGTGGAATAAACTGTTCACCTAAAGCCTCATGTACCTTTTGGTTCTGAGATTCGAGCCCCTTAAAATGAAGTAACGATGTATAGGTAAATCGCGACCCTGAATTAGTAAGTGTTAGTTTTCCTTGTTCATCTATATGTAAGTTCACGTCAGGCTCTAGCGAGGATGAGTGAATGTGCAACAACGCATTGTAGTGAACTTGCAAATTGATACCGGTTGTTAAACTGGTAGGACTGTCCATTTTTTCGTTGTTTTGACCAATATTTAAGGTACTGAAACGAACAAAGTAACTTTGGGAAGTTTCGAGTTGGCGGTTTCCCAACCATTGTATACGGAATACTTGACGTTCACCGGGTGCCAACATAGCGGCAGGTGGAAACACAAACATCACCTCACTCGATAGATCTATTGTTTGGAACGTACCATCAGGTAAGAATTTCAAACGACGAACGTTAGCTTCAAGTGGGAGATCCCGCGTTGAGTTGTTAGTCACAACCAGTTGCGATGTTGCCCTGTGATCGGTATTGAGTTCAATGACGGTTGGAAACAGTGTTATGCCAAGCGCTTGTCCACACAGAAAACAAGAAATGAACCCACCAAAAATATAACGTCTCATTGCTACTGATCCTGCTCGATTTCAATCGATAGCGTCTCTACATTGTAATTTTCAAGTGGCTGCATTTCGAAAAAACGAGTGGAATAGGGAAGAACTAAAGTTCCTGGAATACGTTTGGCGATTTCTACGCCTTTTAAATAGGTTGATTTTTTGCCGTCAGAAATTTTCCATGTCGTATTGGTTAACCGACCATAACTATTACCGCTGTTCAGTACTTCAAGGACCCATTTGTTATTCTTGTTATTTGGTTCGATACTTTTAATTTCTAGTTGAGAGGCAGTGTTCTGAGGTCGCACGTTGATAAGCGTATTAAACTGAAGTAACAGACTCACTTGCCCTTGGTTGCTACTTGCTCTTTGAACTTTCACTTGCTTAACCGCAATACGAAAAGCTTTTGACTCTGTAATGGACGGATCGCCTAAATATCGGACCATAATAGATTGCGAACGTCCAGGCTCTATAATTGCAGTTACTGGAATCACTAATAGCTCGTCATCTGCAGGCGTCGTGGTCTCTTTTCCGTATTCATTCATAGTCATAAATACTGGAGACAGTTCGACTGTGAGTGGTTCGGTAGACGAATTCTCAACCCTCATTGTCATTTGAGCTCTTTTACCAAGTGGCGTCATCTCCATAGACATCGGCTCTACTTTGAACGCATGAGCTGACAAACAAGTGAGTGACAATAATAAGAGAACAGTCCATTTATGCATGATCCATTTATACATCGCGATGAGCTCCAAATTAAACTAGAGTCGTAATACAACTGAGGTTAAGTTTTAATACAACAAAGGCTTAGATGAAGTCGGAGGCCAAATAATAGCCCCCGACTTATTCAACCTCTAATTTGAGGTGATATTTACGGTTAACGTATCTGAATAACCACCTGCCCATGGGGAGGTTTCTGTTGTCACAATATCAATGGACGCGGCAACACCAGTCGCCAATACCCCTGAACCACCATAAGAGTTACTGATTGAAACGTCATTTAGGCCTGGGCCTCCTGGCGCATTAAGCGTGAAAGGAGCTAAGCCTGAAGGGTTAAATGTTGCTTCGTATGTAAGAGCGTAGTCTTCGCTATCATCGGACTCTAGACCACCCTCAGCACTCGTCAGTGTTACAGTTGCACCATCGACGTCATTACACTTCATGTTAAGGCCACTAACAGAAAGGTTTTGAATTTGAGATACATTACCAAAGTCCATCAGTTGTGTTGAAAGACCAGTAACTTCACATACAGGTGAAACAAAACCAACTAGCTGGACATCACCAGGAGCGGCTTGAACTTGAGCACCAAAAATAGCTGTGACTGTTGCTGCGTAGAGTGTTAGCTTTTTCATTAGAAATTCCTTTATCTTAAATGATTGGCTCGAATACTGCTGAGCGTATGTTGTTCTGCAGATACATTGCAGAGCTTTTACTTGGTCACGCTATGAATCGAAGGGTAAACTTCGATCTCAATAACGTCTTGATAATAACCCGCGAAACGCAAGCTATTTTCGAGTGCTACCCTAAGGCTCCCCTGTTGAGAGAAAGGAATAACACCAGAACTGTTTATCATTACTGGTGAAGTAAGTTGGCTGCTGTGCCTACTTTCATAAAGACGAAGCTCGTCTATTTGTAATGACAGATTATAAGTTTCAATAATATCAACCCCTTGGTGTTGATATTTTAAGCCTCCATATTTTGAATTAATCGTTATACCCAACGGACGGTTACAATACATATTAAAAGGCAATAGTTGCACATCACGGCGTTCCGTAAACTTCATGACATTGCCAGAAAAGAAATTTATTTCGCATCGATCTTTGATCTGGCCATTAATTCCTAACGTTAAGGTGTTAGCACTGGTGTAGAATGAAAGTGACAGACTAAAAATTAACGTTGAGACGATGAATTTGTGAATAAATACGAATGCTCTAATCATCATTTCACCTCTCATTGATTGAATGTAACCTGTTGCTTAACTTTCAAAACTATAAGTGCTTTAAAAAATGGTGAAGTAGTAAAAAAAGTTTATTATTTAGACGAAGTATGAGTTTTAGTATGAGTTTAAGGTAAGGTATAAATAGTACATTTTTAGATAATAATTTTGTTTTCAATTAGATAGGCAGTTTTTGACCCACAGTTAAATTTACGAGTGGATTTTTATTAATTGATAAAATTAGAACTATGGTCTACGGCGTTATTTTTAGTGAATTTTTCAATGGATTATTCTTCCAGGAATATTTTATTTTTAGTTTTATTCACTGGTTTATAATTTGAATGTGACGATTTTTAATTGTAATAGTGAAAAGTGGCTATCTATATTAGTTGGTAATTTCTATTTAAATTAGCCTCTTACGATGTTTTTTTAGAATTGGTGTGTTTTATTCTTAAATACCGTACGCGTGGCAAGTGAAAATTAAATTATTACGATTAAATTATTTGATTTTATCGTGCATGAAAAATTTAATCTCACAAATGAAAATCGAAATTTAACGATAATTTAATACTTAAACGCAGGTTTAATACATAGAAGGTATTCACATAGGCCAAAACAAGATTGCGTTCTGTTGCAGTTAATTTAGTTGAGTCTATTAGGCAGATTAGTCGGTATAGGTATAGGTGAGGTGGCTATTTTTCGGTGGAAGAGGTGAATGATTTTTTTAAAAGACTAAAGCTTCGTAAGGGAAGCTCTAGTCTTAATTGCTTTAATGCGAATCTTGTTCAGCGTTAAAGCGCACTTTCCAACTTAGTTAGGAAAGTCGCGATGTCTTTTGAACTGATATCTCTATGAGTAACAAAACGTACAGGGTTACCTGGTGACATTGTAATGCCTTGCTCTCCTAACTCCCGTGCGATACGGTTAATATCAATCGACTGATCTAACTTCGCAAACACAATATTAGTCTGAATGAAATCAGGGTTAACTGAGAAACCTTCTAACTTGCTTAAACCAATCGCTAGTTTTTTTGCGTTTTCATGGTCTACTTTAAGTTGAGCCACGTTCTCCGTGAGCGCCATTTTACCTGCTGCAGCAAGAATACCAGCCTGACGCATACCACCACCGACCATTTTACGCAATCGACGAGCTTTAGCGATGTACGCTTTGCTACCAAGAAGTAGAGAGCCAATCGGAGCACCCAAACCTTTTGATAAACAAATTGTCATCGAATCGAAGTGTTGTGCGATCTCTTTAATGTGAACATCTAGTGCAGCCGCCGCGTTATAGACACGCGCGCCATCTAAGTGCATTTGCAGGCCGTGTTGGTTTACGAACTCACGCGCTTCCGCTAGGTAAGAGACTGGCAGCACTTTACCATTGATTGTGTTTTCTAAACTAAGAAGCTTAGTACGAGCAAAGTGGCTGTCGTCTGGCTTAATCGCTGCAGCAAGCTTTTTAAAATCTAACGTGCCGTCAGGGTTGTTCTCGATTGGCTGAGGTTGAATCGAGCCTAATACTGCAGCGCCGCCAGCTTCGTATTTGTAGTTGTGCGCTTGTTGGCCACAAAGGTATTCGTCACCACGTTCACAGTGCGCCATTAAACCCAGTAGGTTGGCCTGTGTGCCGGAAGAAGTGAACATAGCCGCTTCAAAACCGGTTTCATTTGCAGCCCATTGTTCCAGTTCGTTGACGGTTGGGTCATCGCCATATACATCATCGCCTACTTCTGCATTTGCCATTACATCACGCATAGCTTGCGAAGGTTTAGTTACGGTGTCAGAACGAAAGTCCATGTTTATCTCCTAGAGTACTATTAGGTAGTCATATAATTGGCTATAGATGGCCACATAGTTGGGCTTTGCTTAAACAAGCGATGGTTTTGGTATCGGTAATTTGATCGTTGCGAATTTTATGTTGCAGTTCTTCCAAGCTAAGTTCGATAACCTCTATTACTTCATCTTCATCACATTCAAAGCGGGTAGTAAGGCTTAAGTCTTTTGCGATGAACAAGTGTTGGATCTCATCACAGAAGCCAGCTAAAGGGGTAACTTGTCCCAAGCTCTGGAAATAAGTTGCACTGTAACCCGTTTCTTCTTCGAGTTCGCGTTGTGCACATTGAAGAGGTGTCTCATCAATTTCCATCGTGCCAGCAGGGAGTTCCAAAAGCCATTTTTTAAGAGAAGGACGAAACTGGTTAATGAGGATGATTTTTCCAGATGAAGTGATAGGAAGAATAACGGCCGCGCCGGGGTGGTTTATTGTTGTATGTTTTACCACGACGTTCGTAGGGAGCGTCACGTTCTCTTCTATAAGAGAAATACTTTTCCATTGATGGATAACTTTACTCATGCAATCTGGCCACTTTCCTTGCCAATTTTTCTTATAACTGAAGACGTGTACCACCATAGCGTCTATGGTGTCGAAAATAAAAGAAAAATTAGGGTTAACAATAGATTTAGTTTCACACCATTCGTGATGCTACTCTCATAATTGGAATCTATGATTGCGCGAAAATTGCAGCTTAACCATCTGATATAAAGGCAACTCAATAATAAAAGATACTTGTAACAAAGTGCTAACAAATGTATAAAAACGTATCTACACTCTCAACTGTTCAAAGATTTTCGGAGTAACGCATGAACCCTTCTATTTCCTCACATGCTGACAAGGCGCTACTCTCTGAAAGAATCAATAAATTAGCGCATGCTCTCTCTGATGGCGTTTATGAAAGAGAAGACACCATTAAGCTTTGTTTACTGGCGGCTCTGGCTGGCGAAAGTGTGTTCCTATTGGGCCCTCCGGGTATCGCAAAAAGCCTTATCGCTAAACGCCTCATCCAGGCTTTTGACAACAGTAGCTACTTCGAATATTTGATGACACGTTTCTCTACTCCTGAGGAAGTGTTCGGCCCACTAAGCATTCAAGAATTAAAAGACAACGGTCGTTACGTAAGGCTGACCGAAGGCTACCTACCAACCGCGCAAGTTGTATTCCTTGATGAGATCTGGAAAGCAGGCCCTGCCATTCTCAATACGTTACTGACTGTGGTTAACGAAAAGACATTTAAAAACGGCGCAGACATTGAGCGTGTGCCGATGCGCTTGTTGGTTTCAGCGTCTAATGAACTTCCAGACGAAGACAGCGGCCTAGAAGCACTTTATGACCGAATGTTAGTTCGTGTGTTCGTCAACCGTATTCAAAACAAACAAAACTTCAAATCGATGCTAACGACAGGTACTTCTCAAGAAGCCGTCATTCCAAAAGGGTTAGCGATTACAGACATTGAATATCATCAATGGCAGAAAGAACTCGATAATCTGGAGTTGACGGATAATTCGTTTAACAAGTTATTTGAGCTAAAAACCATGCTTGAAGACACGGTTAAGAAGCAAGGCTCAGCATCCGAGTCGGATTTGTATGTTTCGGACAGACGCTGGAAGAAAGCGGTCAAACTATTGAAAGCGAGCGCATTCTTCAGTGGTCGTGATAGCGTTAACCCGCTGGATATTATGCTTTTACAGGATTGCTTGTGGCATAGCCCTGAATCTCGCGATGTGGTTCGTAGCGTTGTAAAAGATTTTGCGTTGAACCGAGCGTTTGATCAGCAAGAGTCTAAATCTCAAATCGAAATGTCTCGTGAAGAGCTAGAAGAGATTCAAGATGATGTTGAATCGACTCTCTCGGTGTCGCTCTCTGTGGAGTCAACCAGTGGCTTACGACGTAAAGACGTTTACCAACATGATATCAAGAACGCGAAAATGTACAGCGTCGGTAGCGCATACAATCTTATTAAATTGGTTATGCTGCAAAGCAATATGTCGGTGTCTGAATCTGAGAAAGGCGATAGTCGTTGGGTGTATGTAGCCAAAGATGATTTTGACCGCGTTTTAAAAGAAGGTCATGGCGACATTTATGGTTACGTAAACGAAAACAAAAATCTATGCCGCTTAAAGCTTGACTTGGATGCATCGAATCAATTAGTGATCAAAGATATTGCTAATCGTTCTGTATTGGTGAGTGTGGTGACTACTGACGGTTTAGATCAAGAACTGTATAACAAGTGGTTGAACGGCGCTGAGAAAGCCCTAGAACAGTTAACTGCAGCTGAATTCAAGTTAAAAAGAGTACGCACTGAATTCCATGACGCATTACCGCATAACTATATTGACCCTGATTTACCGAAAGCGATGGAATCAAGCTTACAGGCGGTAACACAAGAGCTTGAAACGACAAAAGTGAAGAGTAGCAAGATCGCGCAACGCATTAAGTTCATGAGTCAGTACTTTGAGTAAGAGGGGGAGCATATGTTAGGAGCTGACGGCTTAAACCTCGCTTTGATGGTGGCTGACTCAGGTATCATTGATACCGCGATGAATGATCTTATCGCTCGTTCTCAAGTGATGATGGCTGCTGAGAATAAAGGTGTGAAAACATCAGTCAAAAACCACTTAGTTAAATGGCGCGGTAAAGTAAAAAAACGCGTCACTAAAGTGTGTGAAACCGACCGTTTCCAAGAGGAAATCGCACTTTACCAAGAAGTGATTTACTGGGATGAATCTCAGTTTTTTGACGAGATTGATCGCGTTATTAAGAAGCTGGAGTGGCACTCAGCATTTTATCTACAAGCAAGACGTTTGATGGAAAACAATAAAGGTGTTTATAACGCGATGTTTCCACATTACTTTTGTGATCAATGGTACCAATCGCTGTCAGATGCCATCAAACAAGCTCAAGTCACCGAACTCGAAACAAGCAAAGAAAAAGTCTTAGCTGATCTTTATCAGCGCATGGAAACCATGAAAAACATGGACAAAGTGACAGAGTCGGGCGATGAAGGCAGTGTAGGGCGTTTGTGGGACATGGCATCGGCCAAATTAAGCAAAACAGACCTAACCATCATGAAGCGCCACGCTGAGTTTCTGAATAAGCACAAGGGTTTGCAAGAGATCGCAGAAAAACTAGGACGTATGGCTGGTGAGGAAGATGATCCTTCGCTACACAAAGCTCCTGTAGAAGAACTGCAGATGGTTGAAGAGAAAAGCGATGAAGCGGTCGATGATATTGTTGGGATTCACGAAAGTGATGATCTCAACAAGATGCTGCCAAACGAAACCATGTTCCTCGCTTACCCTGAACTTGAGGTTATCTTTTATAAGCACTTGGCCGACAAGCGTTTATTGAGCTATCGTTCGCAAGGTAAATCACGGACATTACGTAAAGTAAAAGCGCAAAAGCCTGATAGCAAGAATATCGATATTGAAAAAGGCCCGTTTATCGTCTGTGTCGACGCTTCGGGTTCTATGAGCGGTTTCCCAGAGCAGTCAGCCAAAGCTATGGCTTATGCTTTGATGCAGATAGCTCTAGCCGAAGAGAGAGACTGTTACGTGATTTTGTTCTCTTCTGAGCAGATTACCTATGAATTAACAAGGCAAGATGGCCTACGTGAAGCGAGTGACTTTTTAAGCTACTCATTCCATGGCGGTACAGATTTAGAACCTGTTCTGATGAAGTCGATTGATTTGATGACGGGTGACAAATACAAGAACGCAGATTTGATCGTGCTTTCTGACTTTATTGCTCCTAAGCAGTCTGATGAAATGATTGCTCAGGTCGAAAAATTGAAAGAGCACAAAAACCGTTTTCATGCGGTTAGTCTTTCGAAATATGGCAACCCACAACTTATGACGATGTTTGACCATTGTTGGGCTTACCATCCAAGCCTAGTCGGTCGTTTTATGAAGAAGTGGTAACGTCGAATTCCTTAATTTGCTCCATTTTGCTGCGTGTTTATTGATTGAAGAGATCGAACATGCAGCAATTTGATTTAAATGTCAGCAAACGGAATTGAAATTCATTTTTTTGTTTGACTATCTCCCCTCGATCCGTAAAGTAGGCACCCGAACACAGTGGTGCTAACGTTTAGTCGGTGCTAACGTGTTGAAAAATGGCGCCTTGGCAGAGTGGCTATGCAGCGGATTGCAAATCCGTGGACCTCGGTTCG
>NZ_JBGOOI010000037.1:0-43959 GCF_041439605.1 Vibrio sp. 1F169
CCGCATCTTAACTTTTATTACCAAAATCACTTTGTAAATACGTGGATTCCATATAAGGAATGGGGTGAGCATGACGGATGACGGTAAGAAGTGCTTCATGGTACCTCCCGGTACTTAAGTGTATTTCTTGTATGGTATTGGTTTAATATGTGGCAAAATTTGCGATACATCATGACTTGTTGCTTGTTTTCTATAAATTCTTAGAACTATATTCAGGCTCACAAAAATGATAGTAGAATGCACATCTGGCCTTTGAGGCAATGAGAAAATAAATACAAGCACTGCTCAACCGCGCGAACTATAGGAAATAAAATGAAGTACGATTGGATATTCTTTGATGCAGATGAAACCTTGTTCCACTTTGATGCTTTTCAAGGAATGAAGCTGATGTTCTCCCGTTTTGGCGTGGACTTTAGCGAACAGGATTATTCAGTTTATCAAGAGGTTAATTTGCCGTTATGGGTAGATTACCAAGATGGCCGTATTACGGCGGCACAACTGAAGCACGCGCGTTTTGAAAGCTGGGCAGCAAAATTAGAGACAACAACGGCAGCACTAAACAGTGCCTTTTTAGCCGCAATGGCAGACATCTGTTCTCTGCTTCCTGGTGCAAAAGAGTTGATGGAGTCGTTAAAAGGCAAAGTGAACATGGGTATCATCACTAATGGTTTCACAGAGCTGCAGTCAATCCGTTTGGAACGAACAGGAATGACAGACTACTTTGACCATGTGATCATTTCTGAGGAAGTCGGTGTCGCTAAACCAGACGCGGAAATTTTTGAGCATGCACACAAGCTGATTGGATTGCCATCAAAGCAAAGAGTATTGATGGTCGGGGACAACCCGCACTCTGATATTTTAGGTGGCTTGGATTTTGGTATTGAGACCTGTTGGTTGAACAGCCAAGAGAAAGCGACGCCAGCAGGAATTAACCCTCATTATCAGGTTAAGTCTCTGGCTGACCTGCAAGCACTTTTGTTGGCATAACTGCTAACTGCTAATTGCTTTTAGATTTTTGAGTAAATGATTGATAGCCGAGTACAGTTATGTGCTCGGCTACTTATTTTTACTTACTGCAACTTATCGATAGTGGTGTTTAAGCCTACCTTTGCTTAAGCTCGCTTTGATTACCTAATTACAATAAAAAGAAGGAAGAGGCGTGCTGAAATCTCATCGCCATAGCTGCTACGGCATTGCTGCCATTTTACTTTGGAGCTGCTTAATTGCATTGTCTCGTAGTGTGTCAGAACAACTGGGCCCAATTGGTGGTGCAGCCAGTCTTTATACAGTGAGCTCGCTGTTGTTAGTCTGTGTTATGGGGCTACCTAAACTGTCGCGCTTCTCTAAATCGTATTTGATGATCGGTGGTGCCTTATTCGTTTGCTACGAAATCTTCCTAGCTCTGGCTTTAGGAATGGCAAATAGCCGACATCAAGCGTTGGAAATGGCCGTTATCAACTATCTATGGCCTGCACTAACGGTGTTGTTTGCGGTGCTGTTGAGTGACAAAAAGATCAACTGGTTGGTTTATCCAAGTATCGTCTTAGCGTTCTTTGGCGTGGCTTGGAGTATCAGCGGCGATCAGGGGCTTTCTGTCGATCAAATCGCGGCTAATATTGCAACCAACCCTAAAACCTATTCGATGGCATTCTTCGGCGCGATTATTTGGGCGGTATATTGCAATTACACCCAACGCGTTGCTAAAGGACAGAATGCGATTGTGCTTTTCTTTATCGCTACGGCGATCACTTTGTGGATCAAATACGCATTGAGTGATGAAACCGGCATGGTGATGACTTCAAGTGCTGCGATTGACTTAGTGCTTGCTGGGGCATGTATGGGGGCTGGTTACGCGCTTTGGAACACAGCGATTCTGGGGGGGAATATGGTGTTTCTTGCAACCATGTCTTACTTTACGCCAATCTTCGCGACGTTACTTTCCTCGATGATTTTGGGCTTGTCATTGACCATGACGTTTTGGCAGGGCGTATGTATGGTAACTGTTGGTTCACTGGCTTGCTGGTGGGTAACCAGAGACAAAAAGACGACGGTTAACGCGTCGGCTTCTGAAGAGGTTCAGTCTTGAACTTAAGAGAGAATGCTCTTAGCTCGCGATATTGAGGTTCAATTGAAGCTCATAAGGCATCTTAGATAGGCGTCGCTTAAGTTGGCGGCGTGTTCGTTCAATATCATCAACCGTAATCGCATCTTGGTCGTTAGTATGAATATCAACATTGACTCTTAGTTCCGGGCCAACCTTAGTCACACCCATTAGCTCCAAATCTTGCTCCGCATCTTTGTCCACAGCGACAACATTCTTATCTACCGCGTCACAAATATCTTTGGTTGCCGACATCATTAGCAGTTCACGCATTGCTTCACGTAACATGTCGAACGGCACTTTGATAAAGTAGAAAGACATCAGCAACATCATCATTGGATCGGCATATACCGCGTATTCAGCAAACGGAGAGTAAGCCACCAACCAAGCAACAACGAAACCTGCCGTAACTGCCACACTCAACAGCGTATCCATTTGCCACTGTTTAGACTCAGCTTGAATCAAACCTGAAGAAATACGTTTGCTCTTGTTAGCGATGTACCACCAAGCGTAACCACAACCCAATACGTTGAAAATACCAAACAGAGTTGCGATAGAAGCATCGACTTCACGACCACCTGTCATCAGAGCACCAATCGCAGAATAAAGCGAATAACCGACCACAAGCAGAATCACAATCGCTTTAATCGCGATTACGATCGGCTCAATGATTGCTCGACCGAACGGAAACTCCCTGTCTGATGGGCGATTCATGTATTTCGAAGCAGCTAGTGACAATAAAGTTAACAGTAAACTGATAAGAGAATAGACACCGTCAAATACTATGACTAGAGAGCCAACGAGAAGACCCAACACCAATCCGCCAATTGCGAAGCCTGATGCTAAAAGGGCTGAGAACAAGAGTACTCGGTTTTCGTTTTGGCTTTTCCTGTCACACATAATATTTTCCAGATGTTTTTGATAACTTCATTGTTCTAATATTGAGCTAGCTTTACAAACTTTATCTGATGACGTTTATATGTCGCTAACTCGTTTTACATTCAAGTGGTTATTATTCAATGGCTTAGTGGTGAATTTTGGTGTCAGTAAAGTTGACGATGACTGTTTTTCGGGAAATGTGAAACTGGCGTTAAATGGTTATGATTAGTAAAACACATAGGTTGTGAAGGTCTCATAGCCTAGTTGTGTAAAGGATCAGGCTGTTAGGGTTACAGAAATCGCGCTGAAATCTTATAGCTTAAACTTGGGTTTGAACCTTGGGCGTAGAGCTGAGTTGAACTTGAAAAGGAATGAATGAAGATGAAATTTGATGATCTCAACGATAGTGAGTTGTGGGTGATTGCTAACCCGATCATGGACAATCTGATGGACGGCTCGACCAAGGTTGACCATGCTCAGCACTGCCGAGACTTTACGCAGCGCATGAAGGATATTGTGACGCCTGAGTATCTGGAAAAGGTGTGTCATCATTATCAACACAGCAACGGATTTTTTGCTGAACGTGAGCCTGTGGCGCTATTCAGACGCTCCGATTCCATCGCCTTTGTTTGGAAGCAAGCGTATACCATTGCGAAAGGCGAATTTGTGGCAGAAATGGTGTTAGTTGAAGAAGACGGACGTTATTTAGTGGATCACGTGATGGTCTTCTAAAGAGAGGGCTTTTTATTTGCTAGATGACTTTAAGTGTCGAGATAGAACATTATCTGACACTTTAGAAATCAAACAAGTAATCGCTGATCTGATCCGCTAACCAATTCATACCAGGGTGTTCCGCCATACCTGCCGCGGTAAACATACAGTAGTCTTCTTGAGTCAGGCCATAAGTGTGCTTGATCACCGCCAATTCTTGTTCGCGCAATAAATGGCGTATCAATGGCTCAGGCATTACGCCCCATGCATCTTCTCGTAGAATCGTATCCAACATAAAGTCGAAGCTAGAGAAGCCGATGTATCGGCGTGAGAAGGGCTCAAGCTCAGGGTTATCTTTTTCATTGAGATAAACCATGGTCGCTTGCATCGAATTTCTTAGTACTTCATCCGACACTCTTCGCATCGCACTCAAATCATGCCCTTTCTTACATACCGACATCATTCGGATCTTGCCGAGTGGGTTGTAGATAATTCTTGGGTCGTCGACACGCTCGTAATCGACACCAAACGCAAAATCAACTTGCTGAGTTTCGACAAGATTAGCCAAGTCGCCACTAGACGCGAGAACGAAGTTGAAAGAAGTGGAAGGGTATTTGTTGTTTAGGGCGTGCGATAAACTTTGCCACATTTCATCGGGAAGGGAATCGTCGCGTGCGATCCAAATCTCGGCGTTGAATTCACCCGAAACATGTAAGCAGGTTTGCTTAATGCGTGCTGCCGTTACCAACATGCCTTCACAATCTTTATAGATGGCCTTACCGGCCTCTGACAGTTCGACATGGTTACCGCTGCGAACAAACAGTTCGACATCTAACTCTTTTTCCAAGGCTTTGATCGACATGCTCAGTTTGGTTCGGTTGCATTCTAGCTGTCGAGCAGCTTCAGAGACGGATCCTAAATCAGCAACAGAACAAAAGGCTTGGACTTGAGAAAGGTTCATTTCATTTCCATATTGAGCGGGTGGCGGTGCATATTATCTGAATATTGTGCTGACTATCTTAGAAATAGTCCATCTTTGCATGATAACTCTATGACGAATTGACTAATTTGGTTTATTCTGGGGGCGTTCCGAACCTACAAGAAGTAAAGATGGAGGCCATGATGGCGAAACAATGGGACGAGTACGCACCTGATTGGGATAACGATCCCGCTACTGCTGTATTCGCACAGTCCGCATTTGACCAGTTAACACAGCTCGTTGATTTGAACGGAACCCGTGTCCTTGATTTTGGTTGTGGTACAGGATTACTCAGCCAGAAAATATCTCCTTTTGCAAAAGAGATCATCGCTCTCGATATCTCAGAAGGGATGATTGAAGAGTTAGATAAAAAAGAGCTGTCTAATGTAGAGCCTGTCGTTGATATCTTATCGCGCGGACTTGCAGCCCAGCACCCAGCATTCAGAAATCAGTTTGACTTAGTGGTAGCCTCTTCGGTATGTGGCTTTATTCCGAATCTACAAGATACGGTCAGCCTTATTTATACTCTGTTAGAAAACGATGGGATTTTTGTACACTGGGATTGGTACTTAGAAAACGACAGCGAAGATTTTGGGGTCAGCGAACAGCGCTCCCAGAATGTATTGAGCGCAGCAGGTTTTTCGATTGTTGAAGTCTCAACACCGTTTTCAATCGACACCCCACGAGGTACTTTGAAGGTACTGATGGGTGTAGGCCGTAAACAAGTGGTTCCTCATCTATAGTTCACTTGTCTGTAGTTGACTTATCTGGAGTTGACGTATAGATAGCTGATCAGATAACCGCACTCACGCTTAATTGACTAAACCCACATCAACGATCTTTGCATCCGTTATGTGGGTTTTCTATTTATACGCACTTGCGTTTTAAACTAAACGGTTCAATCAAAGGGCCTAATCTCTTCTGCTCACTCTTTCCCTCCCACCATAAACTTTGTTCTACCGTTAATTTCTCGCTTTCCCAACGACAACCATCGATAAACAACCATCATTAATTTGCAAATGGCCAATTTATAAACTGTCTACTCACAAAATTTACAAACTATCTATTCACAAATTACTAAGTTACAAATGGTGCTTTCCATTTTGGAAATGTAGCCTTGCATACATTTCATTAGTGGAAATGTAAGTGATAGATATAAAATAAGCCCATAAAAATATTAAGGGTTTAATCATGAGCCACCAATCTGTGTCATCTACTTCTTCATCACTTTCAGATCAACAACAACGCTTTAGCAATATCATTTCAGATGCCAACCTGTCCCCAAAACAGAAGTCGAGCTATCTTGCCTTAGAAGCCGAAGCCAGCCTGCCGTATATGCCGGTAAGCAATGAAGTAGAGCAAGCCTTACAACAAGGTGTGCTGTGTGACATGTTTGAAGGTCACGCCCCATTTAAGCCGCGCTATGTGCTTCCTGATTATTCCAAATACTTACATCAAGGCTCAAAGTATTTAGAGCTTAGCGCGGCTACTAATTTCGACGAAGCATTGAACATGCTCACCATCCTTTATCATCACGTTCCATCAGTGACTTCAATTCCGGTTTACTTAGGCCAGTTGGACGATGTGTTGATGCCTTTTGTTGGCGGTTTGACGGATGAGCAGGTATACCAAAAGCTGAAGCTGTTCTGGATCATGCTGGATCGCACGCTGCCAGATGCCTTCATGCACGTTAATATTGGCCCTAGTGACAACATTGTATGTCGCACTATTTTACGTGTGGATGCTGAACTCAAGCAGATCGCACCTAACTTAACCTTTATGTACGACCCTGCAGTCACATCTGATGACCTGCTTCGTCATGCTGCGAGCAATATCTGTGAATGCAGCAAGCCGCACATTGCCAATTATCCTGCACACGCCGCTGCGTACGGAGATAAGCGTTTTGGCATCGTGAGTTGCTACAACTCTTTGCCTCTGGCGGGTGGTTCAAACACGCTAGTACGTATGAACCTCAAGCAAGTGGCTCTGAAATCTGAAGACAGCGTAGACTTCTTACAGCAAGTACTACCTAACTACAGCAGCATCATGATCGAATTGATGAATGCACGTAGCCGCTTCTTACATGAAGAGTCTAACTTCTTCGAAGGCTTCTTAACCAAAGAAGGCTTAATTGAAGAAGATCGCTTTGCGCCAATGTTTGGTATTTATGGCATGGCTGAGGCGGTTAACATCTTAATGGAAAAAGAAGGCAAAGCAGGGCGCTATGGTCACGATGAACAAGCAAATCAGTTAGGCCATCGTATTTCTGAAAAGCTGGCTGAGATTGTTGAAAACTCGGAAGTGAAATATGGGCTGGAAGGTAAGGCTCTGTTACACGCTCAAGGTGGTATCAGCCTAGATGAAGATGTGACGCCGGGTGTACGCATCCCTTACGGAACAGAACCGGATCCAGTGTCTTACGTACGTGCGACGGCGGGTCACCACAAGTTCTACACGTCGGGTATTAGTGACATTCTGACCATTGACGAAACGGTGAAGTCCAATCCAGAAGCGATGTTCAACCTGTGTAAAGGGGCGATTCAAGCGGGTTACCGTGAGTTCACCGCTAACGTAGCATCGAACGATTTGGTTCGTGTGACAGGTTATATGATTAAGCTGTCTGACATTGCCAAATATGACGAGCAAGGTTCACGCACCAATACCACTTTCCTTGGTGCTGAAGCTGCAAAAAATACGGGCATACTAGAGCGTAAACCACGCGTAGCGAGCTTAGAGATGTCGCCGACATACGAATAGCTTTAACGTACGCATGTTATGTGTTTCTCGAATACGAACAATGTGAATTATGAAAATTTCTGATCTAACAACTCAAATGGCTAGGGTTAAAAATAATAAGACAGAAAAACAAGCGAAGGTCAGCCGTGTGCTGACCTTTTCTTGTGTTGATGGACCAGGAAATCGCTTGGTGCTGTTCCTACAGGGGTGTAATTTCGATTGCATTACTTGTCATAATCCACACACCATCAACCACTGTAACCATTGTGGAGACTGCGTGAGTGGCTGCCCGAGCAGTGCTCTGAGTCTTATTGAAGGCAAAGTGAAGTGGGATCCGTTAGCGTGTACCAACTGCGATCAGTGCGTCGATATCTGTGATCATAAGTCTAGCCCCAAAATCACCACGATGACGGTATCAGATGTGCTTGAACTGGTTAGGCACAATCAATTCTTCCTGAGCGGTATTACCGTTTCGGGTGGCGAGGCGACCATGCAATTGCCGTTTATCGTCGAGCTATTTCAGGCGATCAAAAGCGATCCGCAATTGGCACACTTAACGTGTTTTATTGATAGTAATGGCTCGTTGACACAGCAAGGTTGGGATAAGGTATTACCTTACCTTGATGGTGCGATGATCGACCTAAAATCATGGCAATCTGAAACGCATCAATGGTTAGTGGGTAGAGGGAACCATCGAGTGTTTGAAACCATTAACTACTTAGCTGATAAAGGCAAATTACATGAAGTTCGGTTACTGCATATTCCTAATAAAAGTGACCTAGATATCGAGGTAGAGCAGGTCGGGTATTACTTGAAGGGTTTGCCAAGTGATGTTCGAATTCGGTTAAATGCGTTTCAACATCATGGGGTAATTGGCGAAGCTTTAGAGTGGCCTAAATGCACCGAACAACAAATGCAGAGCTTTCACGATAAGCTCTACTCAATTGTTCAAAGAGCAATGCAAACCCCTGAGGTATATACTTAGTCTCTTATCAAATTTCAGTCTTTATAAAACCAGTCTTGTTAGTTCAATCTGCTTCTAACAAAGGTCTAGGCTTCTAAAAACAAGTCACACAACCATTTGATCGCCTGATCATTCATGTTTGGCTTGTTCCATACCAAACTATACGCTACTTTTCCGTAATCAAAAGGAAGCGGCTTACTTACCAAACCTTGTGCTTGTTTGGCATGCTCAGCCCATTGTTTTGAGCAAGTGAACAAGAAAGGTGTGTGGTGACATAACACCGCCGCCGCGCCAAAGTCCGCTACCGATATCGCCATATCTCTAGGCTTATGACATTGCACTAAGTTTTGCTCAAAGTAAGGCTTAGACAGTTCGTTATCTAAGATCCCAATGTGTTTGTAGTCTAAATAGCCTTCAACTGTTAGTTCTTGCTGAGCGAGAGGGTGGTGAGCGCCCATCAAACAAACCATTTCATCAGGAAGAATCGTTTCCCACACCAGCTCTTTATTATCCGTTGGGGGTTGAGAGATATCGTGTGGCAACAGGATCAAGTTGACCTTACCACTGAGCAAAGCATCGAATCCAAGCTCCTGTTTCGAATAGATATTAAGTTTGGCTTTTGGTGCAAGTTCCGTGGTGATTTTGCTGATCTTGGAGGCAAACACTTCGAAGGTACTTTCACGCATCGAAAGTGAAAAGCTGCCTTGATACTCCTGAGGAGTAAAACTCTTTTGGTGAAGTAACCCGTTCATGCTGGAAAGAATCGCGTGAACAGTGGGCGCTATTTTCAGGGCAAAGGGAGTCGGGATCAGCTTGGTGCCGTCTCGATAGAAAAGTTCGTCATTAAGGATGTCACGCAGCTGAGACAATGTCTTACTCACACTCGAAGGGCTGACAAAGAGTTGCTCTGACGTTTGAGTGACGCTGTGGGTGTTCAGCATAATATGAAGCGCAGTGAGGTGTTTAAGGCTCACTCGCGATAAATGTAAGTAATCCATACACAACTCACTCAATGCGTGACAACGGTCGGTTTAAGGTTTTATAACAGAAACTAGCGCGCTAACTTGTGATGAGCGCGCGAAAAGTGACCCGCACAGAATGCGCCTACAATCGATAGCTCACCCGCCAAACATAAAGCCGCACAAACCTCAGCTAAGGCTTGTGATTTACCGTTGCCGTGTAGCCCTAGTAAATCGAGACACGCTTTTTGGCTTGGTAGGCCAGTACCGCCACCGACTGTTCCTAACATCAAGTTAGGCAGCGTTACACTCGCGTACAAACCACCTTCTTTGTTGAGCTCCATACGAGTCATACCAATCGCAGACTCAGCAACACACGCCGCGTCTTGACCGCAAGCAATGTAGAGTGCAGCAAGTGCATTGGCATAATGAGCATTGATACCAATCGTACCGCTTAGAGCGCCACCGACTGTGGTCATTTGTCCGAACTGCACCATCTTCTCTGGTGTGGTGTGGAGGTACTTAGCGACAAGTTCAGCAGAGATATTGACCTCGGCTGTGACTTTTTTACCACGAACGCTGCGCAAGGTTTGTGTATTGGCTTTCTTATCGCCCGATAAGTTGCCATCAAGGAAAGCATGATCGGGCTTAACCGGCGTATTTTCTATGATGTACTCAAATACAGCGTTGGTCGCGATAGTTACCATATTCTGACCAGAAGCGTCTCCGGTTAGAAATTCAAACACCAAGTAAACATGGTTACCTTCGATGTTGACATTGATGTCGGTAAGTTTGCCGTGCGACGTTGTTGATTCAGCTAAGGTTTTAAATTGGTCATACTGGGTCACTGCCCATGCCACAAACTGTCCTGCTTCAACTAATCCTTGGAATGCGAAACCAGGAGTGCGTGTTACGCCTTCATTGAGCAACATTGCACTTGCACCACCACAAGCTGTGATCAGCTTTGAACCACGGTTATACGACGCGACAAGCGCCGCTTCAGTGGTTGCAAGTGGGACTAGGTAGTCGCCTTTAGCAAACAGGCCATTGACTCTTAAAGGGCCAGATATACCAACAGGGACTTTTACCGTGCCAATAAAGTGCTCTATGTTTTTCTCATAAGCCTGAATCTGGCTTTGAGTATGAGGGTCGAGCAGTTCTTGCTGCGAGTCTGCATTATCGAGAGCCGCCCAGCGACGTGTAAGGTTTTTTTCAGTCAGGTAAGGGCTCGGAGTCAGTTTATTCACTGGCTTATCAAAATGAGGCTGGAGCTTCTTTTCTAATTCGTCTGCGGAGATGTCGCCTCCTAAAATAGAAACATAGTCACGGCGATGCAGATTTAGTTTTGGCATAAATAGTATGAAGTAAAGTTTGTGCAGCAAAATTGATTTGCGCTGATTCTACCGAGTAATAAACCAGAAACAAGTGCCTGATATAATGAGTTACAGTTTGTATGGATTTAGAGCCATTTGTTAGTCAAAAAGAGGGTAACCATCAAATCGATAAATAGTAGCTCGAATCAGATATGGATATCGAGAAGGCTACCAATGGCTTCGTTTTGACGATCAACCACACTCGCACCAACACGGTTGTAATTTGCGCTCTGTGTCAGCTTTAATAACGCTTCAGTAGAGGAAGAAGCTGGTTCAGGCTCTTTCTCTTTAAACGAAATGGGTTGTTCAGGTTCTATTTGATTGAAGCTCAAATCGCTAGTTTGGAAAGTGTCGTCGGTTTTTGGAGAGTGTTTAGAGTTTTGGTTAAGCTCGATAGCGGCTTCTTCAGCCATGTTGGTTGACTGCTGAATGATGGCGTAACCAGATTGAATACCAGATATCGACATAGCAGAACCTTTTATTGACGTATGAAATGAGTCTAGGCGGACGATATTTTGAGTGCAATGGAGAACGGCTACAAATTACTAAGATCAGGTGGATTTAAGCTAAAATAGTGACTTTAGTCTATTAATTGAACAACTCATTCAGTACGTTTAACTCTTCATCTGTCAAAAGAGAAGGTTGATCTGTTTCAAGGTTTTCGCCTATTTCACCTTGAAGTGCTTTCAATTGCTGCGGGTTAAGGAGCTGTATTTTCTGCTTAAATGCTTCAAATTGCTGTGTATTCATAATGAGACCTTAGTTCAAATCCATATGCTCAATAGAGCATAGCTTACTGATTCAATAAATCAAACAAGATTAAGTGAATATTAAATGAAGTTTGAAGTTTCCTAAAACTAAGACAACTATAGATCCCTTTGGTTGTTTTTTGTCCGAGGAATGTTAGGCAAAGTTATGAATGAGTCAATCAAAGTCAGCAAGTTTGCATGCGTGTAAGATTTGAACAGCCCTTGTAGAGAAAGGGTAGGCAAGTGGTTGCTCTACCTAGGTGAGCCTTTTGGTAGAGCAATGTATAAATATACGCAGCGTTCAAAAAGTGAGCAATTTCGTTATCTTTTTGTTTTTACTGTTGTTTTGTTTTTTATCTTGAAACTTCTTTTTCAAGCGGCTTTTCAATCTTAACTTTAACTGCGAATTTTGTGGCTAAGGTATGCAGTTCTGGAAGCATTCGATAAATCAAATGTAGCTGTTGTAGAACCATTCTAACAGAGCTCTCATCCTCTTCTCGCCACTCACTTAAACGTTTATCAAGCTCAGGATCGTAAGCATTTTTGACTTCGCATTGCTCGCAATGAGAATACAGCTGGTCGTTGAGCGCATCCAAGTGCTCGTGTATCACTCTATGGGCGTCCAACACCAGTTTGTGTGTCGCTTCATCATCAATACGCGTTCTGTGAGCGCCAAGTGCAGAGATATAGCTAAGCAAAGCGTGGTTTAGAGTAAGAAAGCGGAAACTTTCGTCTTCAGACGTTCGATACTTGCCGGGTTCAACTAGCATACTACTGATCGCGACGGTTAGATTGGCGTCGTTATTATGTGCGCTTCGACGAGCAATACGGTAGTTGAGGTTGTCTTTTTTGCCCACACGGTATTGGCCAATGATCTGAGCCAGATATTTCTTATTGGAATCGAGTGCATCCGCCATTACTTTATGCAATCGTTTTGATTGCCAATCTGGTAATACGTAGATCACGGCAAGTACTGCGAGAGCACACCCAATAAAGGTATCAGCGAGCCTTGGCAATACAACTGCGTAGCCTTCCCCTAATTGATTGAAGCAAAAGAGCACAAGCAGTGTGATAAAGGCGGTCGCGAAGCCGTAGTTATTGATACGGAAAGCGAAGAACATCACGCCACTGACCACAATGAATACCAGCTGACTCTCTTGAGATGGGAAAAAGGTCAACAACGGTACTCCAATCAACAAGCCTGCGACGGTGCCAATGACACGAGCCGTCAGCTTTTGTCGCGTTGCACTATAGTTTGGTTGGCACACAAACAGTGTTGTTAGCAAAATCCAATAACCTCTTTCAATCTCAAAACCTTGGATGATGCCGTAACCGATCGTCAAAGTGATCGCCATACGAATTGCATGACGAAATAGCATCGAGTCGGTGTTCAAGTTGGCTTTGATCTTATGCCACATCGCCGTCAAAGTATGAGGGTTGGTATCGTCCAGTACGCCTTCTTCTAGTTTTTCTGCATCTGGGTTACTTATATTTGATAGCTGTTTTTCTACGGTAGCTAGGTTATTAAATAAGTAATCTAATTGGTTGAGCAATGACTTCCATTCTGGTTTGTTCTGTTGATGCAGGTGATTAAGTGAAGACATCAGTTCATCCAGTGCCAGAACAGATTTTTCGCCATGTTGGTATTCAGCGCCAACCTTCAGTGAGCTTGCCACTTCTTTACAAGCTTTAGCTTGGGCTTCGAGCAGGTACTTGAATCGAAATAAAACGTCTGATCGCTCAAAGTGTTTTGCCAGTTCTTGATAACGGTAGTGGCTGGAGCTCACGCGTTCATGAATATCTTGCGCGATGAAGTAGGTGTTTAGGAATCGGTCACTCGGTCCGTCAATGTGTCCGCGCTTAGAGCGGTTGAGTAGCGTCGCTTTGCACATGTTGAGCGCGTTAACAGTGCTAGCATTGAGTTTGGCTTCAATAATGCGATGTGGTTGGGGAATCAAATCTGAAACTGGATAGAAGAGCTCTGCTTTAGAGCCGATGTAATTGCCGATTTGATCGAATACTGTTGCTAGGTTTTGCTGCACTGGTTGCATTGGCCATACGATCTGCCAAATCATCGACATGAAGTAGTACCAAGCGGCGCCCGTTAACAGTAATAGAGGTTGAAACCAAAGGTTAGTGCTCTCGTGAGCCCCAAGCATGGCGTAGATAGCCACAAGTAATGATCCAAATGCGATACTGGCATATTTAGGACCAATTGCCCCAAGTATAATAAAAGAGAAGGTTGAAACGAAAAGCCCTATCGCGAACAGCCAAGGGGTGTCGAAGAGAATTTCAATAGAGAAGGCTGCAACGGCAAAACAGATAAAGGTTAGCGTGAGTGCTTTCAAACGTCCGGTAAAGCTATCATCACTTTCAGCAAGAGCCGCAGCAATAACCCCTAAAATTAATGGTGTGATCAGTGTGTTTTGACCATAATACCAAGCAGGTACTACAACACCGAGCAGAGTGATGAGAATTAATACGCTGTAATTTATGGTTTTATTCGCCCAATAAAGGCGTAGTTTTGCTGAGAAGTCCACAGTCGCTCACTTGACACACTAAAACCATAATCCTAACAGAAATCAAGCACAAGAATTTGATACTTATCCATAATTGCCCCTAGGTGGTCATGAAAGCGTCGATAAGCAGTGAGACATTATTAATTCTCACTGCATCATGATATAAATTCAATATTCCCAATTAAAGAGCACGCTCCAATGCAGCTAAGCGCTAATAAGACTGCACAGTTTTTTATTCAAAATGAATATCATCAAGTTGAGCTTGATGGTCCACGCCTGCTGTTATCTTCAGTAGGCAGTGAAGAACGTATCCCTTTCACTATTTGGAGTGGCAAGATCGCGATAAAGCGCGGATTGTTTTGGGGATCGTTGCAGTTTTTTGCTAATCAACAAGATGGCAAACAGCGAAGCTGGTTAGTCCAAGGCCTTCCATGGGAACAATGTCGTCAATTTGCGCGCGCATCGGTTGCTGCTTATCAGAAGTGGCATGACAGACAATGTGAACAGTTGGCAGAGCACGTTCCTCAATGGGAAGCTGAATTGACACGTCTTGAGCAACTTCCTGCTTTCCTACCGCATTCTAAAGTGAAGACTTGGGTCGACATGGTCAACGCAGGTCTGGGAAATATGACGATGACTCTAGAGGAAGCGGCACAGCGCATGCCAAACCGCATCGCTCGAATGCAGCCATGGTTGTCTGAAACGGAAATTAAGCAAGCCGAGAGGAATCAACAGTGGTTAGAGACAGAAAGACAAAACTGGGAAGTATTGTTTGCTCAATGTGAGTCGTCACCCCTGAACTTATCGCAACAATATGCGGTCTTGATGAATGATGATCACAACCTTATTTTAGCGGGCGCAGGCTCAGGTAAAACCAGTGTTCTCACCGCTCGCGTCGCGTATTTATTGCAAAGCCACCAAGCTCAAGCTGAAGAGTTGTTACTGCTCGCCTTTGGTCGTGAAGCCGCGGAAGAGATGAAGCAGCGCCTTAACAGCAAAATTGGCATAGCAGCCGAGAAGGTGCAAGTCAGTACTTTCCACCAGTTGGGTCTAAAGATACTGAATCAAGTTGAACCCGAACGCGTGGTTATTTCTCCGCTCGCACTCGATGACAACCAACGCCAAGCATGGTGCATTGATTGGTTGAAGAAGCACTGGATGACGCCGACCAACTTTAAACGTTGGCAAAAGCACTTGTCTAAATGGCCAATTGCTTATTTAACCGGTGATGATGAGCTAGGTAGTCATGTTTCAAATCTTAAATTGATTGGTTGGCTTGAAAAGCAACTTGAACAGTTGAATGCATCGGGTTTAACGAAAAAAGAAGTACAGCAACAACTGATTGATCACCGTGACTATACGCGCCTCAATAGCGAGCTTTCACTGTGTTGGCCATGCGTAACTGCTTGGCAAAAGGAATTGAAAGAACAGAATCATATCGACTTCTCAATCATGATCAGCCGAGCGACACAGTATGTCGAGAAGGGGAAATTCATTTCGCCTTGGAAGTTCATCATGATCGATGAATATCAAGATATCTCACCAGATCGTTTAGCCTTGGTTGAAGCCTTGTGCAATCAATCGAAAGCGCAGCACCAAGCTTCTATTTTTGCCGTAGGTGATGACTGGCAGTCAATTTACCAGTTCGCGGGTGCAGATGTTGATCTAACGACGGGCTTTAAAGATCGTTTTGAGAGCTCGACAATTCATCATCTAGATACGACTTATCGATTTAACAATCAGTTAGGTTCGGTTGCCAATCGCTTTGTGCAGGAAAACCCGATTCAACTACCAAAAGAGCTCAACAGCTTCAAACAACAGAAGCATAAGTCGGTTTATAGTGCGCCAAGCAAAGAAGTTGAGAAGATCCTCGATCAGATAAACAGGCAAGCAAAAGGTAAAGCGAATAAATCAGTTATGTTGCTTGGGCGAAATCATTACCACAAACCAGAGCTGTTGGAAGACTGGAAAAAGATCTATAACTCAATTGATATCAGCTTCATGACTTGTCACGCGAGTAAGGGTAAAGAAGCGGATTTCGTGATTATTCTTTGCGTTGATGAAGGACAGTTCCCCGCGAAGAAGAAACAATTGCACATTGATGGCGCGTTGACTGAATCTTCGGATGTGTTCCCTTATGCGGAAGAGCGTCGTTTGTTTTACGTGGCAATGACGCGAGCAAAAGAAAAAGTATGGATCACGCACAGTGGCGATGGTTCTGGCTTTGTGCAAGAACTGCATGGCTCTGATTACCCTGTCGTTCGTAAAAAGTGATGTCACTTGGCGTAATTGTCTAAGATTAGATCTTCAAGCCCTGCCTTAATATCACAAGGCAAACGTATAAAGCAGAAGGAATCCGCTATGGAACACGGCTCTATTAACTACATTGAATTTGCTGCGAAAGACATCGCCGCAACTAAGGCGTTTTTCAGCCAAGTGTTTGGTTGGAGCTTCGAAGACTATGGCCCTGAGTATTCTGCTTTTGAAGGTAAAGGCTTAATGGGTGGCTTCTATTTAGCGGATCTGGCGTCGAATGCTGAAAGTGGCGCAGCGTTGATGGTTTTCTATAGCGAAGATCTTGAGCAAACCAAGCGTGATGTGACTGATGCTGGTGGAGAGATAAACCGTGAGATATTCAGTTTTCCCGGCGGCAGACGTTTCCATTTCAGAGAGCCAAGTGGCAACGAGATGGCAGTGTGGAGTGATAAGTAGAGAGTTAAGATTCTGGTAAACAAAAAGCCAGCTATGTGCAATGATCCTGTAACGTTGGACATTTCTGTTAAGCGGTGATCAAGGCCTGACTATCGAAGTCAGGCCTTTTAGTTTCACTTTATACGTTTGTTATTGTAGAACTAATTATGCATCACCCCATTTAAGGGCGAGGCAATTTAATCAAGACTAAGCAAGAATCTCTTTCGCTGTGTTTACTACGTTTTCTGTAGTGAAACCAAACATCTTGAATAGTTCGCCTGCTGGTGCAGATTCGCCGAACGTTGTCATACCGATGATCTTGCCACCGAAACCAACGTACTTGTACCAGAAGTCAGCGATGCCAGCTTCTACAGCGATACGTGCTGTAACGTCAGATGGAAGTACAGACTCACGGTATTCAGCATCTTGCTTATCAAACGCGTCAGTTGCAGGCATAGATACTACGCGTACCGCTTTGCCTTCAGCTGTTAGTTCAGCAGCAGCGCTAACCGCTAGCTCAACTTCAGAACCAGTTGCGATAATGATTAGCTCTGGCTTGCCAGCGCAATCTTTCAGGATGTAACCACCCTTAGCGATGTTTGCTACTTGCTCAGCGTCACGATCTTGTTGTGTAAGGTTTTGACGAGAGAAGATAAGTGCAGAAGGGCCATCTTTGCGTTCGATTGCCAGTTTCCAAGCGACAGCAGACTCAACTTGGTCACATGGGCGCCATGTGCTCATGTTTGGAGTTAGACGTAGAGACGCGATCTGCTCAACTGGTTGGTGAGTTGGACCATCTTCGCCAAGACCTATAGAGTCATGCGTGTAAACTTGGATGTTCTGAGTTTTCATCAGAGCAGCCATACGCATCGCGTTACGAGCGTATTCCATGAACATTAGGAACGTTGCGCCGTATGGTACGAAACCACCGTGCAGAGCGATACCGTTCATGATAGCCGTCATACCGAATTCACGCACACCGTAGTGGATGTAGTTACCAGAGAAGTCATTTGCTTCAAGAGACTTAGAACCAGACCACATAGTCAGGTTAGAAGGCGCAAGGTCAGCAGAGCCGCCCATGAATTCAGGTAGCATAGCACCGAACGCTTCTAGTGCATTTTGAGATGCTTTACGTGATGCGATGTTTGCAGGGTTAGCTTGAAGATCAGCGATGATTGCCGATGCTTTCTCTTCCCATTCAGCAGGAAGATCACCGTTTACGCGGCGTTTGAATTCAGCTGCCAGCTCAGGGTATGCTGCTTCATAAGCTGCAAGTTTCTCGTTCCACGCTGCTTCCTTAGCTGCGCCTGCTTCTTTCGCATCCCACTCTGAGTAAACTTCCGACGGAATTTCAAAAGGACCGTGCTCCCAACCTAGTTGTTTACGAGTTGCTGCGATTTCGTCAGCGCCTAATGGTGCACCGTGACAGTCGTGCGTGCCTGCTTTGTTTGGAGAACCAAAGCCGATTACTGTTTTAGTACAAATTAGAGTCGGACGAGGATCCGCTTTAGCTGCTTCAATAGCCGCGTTGATAGCGTCAGCATCGTGACCATCAACTGCTGGAATTACGTGCCAGCCGTAAGCTTCGAAACGCTTAGGAGTATCGTCAGAGAACCAACCTTCAACTTCGCCATCAATAGAGATACCGTTGTCATCCCAGAAAGCAACCAGCTTACCAAGACCTAGCGTACCCGCTAGAGAGCATGCTTCGTGAGATATACCTTCCATCAGACAGCCATCACCCATGAATGCATAAGTGTAGTGGTCTACGATGTCGTGGCCTTCTTTGTTGAACTGTGCTGCTAGCGCTTTCTCTGCCATAGCCATACCAACAGCGTTGGTGATGCCTTGACCTAGAGGACCTGTAGTTGTCTCGATACCGGGTGCGTAGCCGTACTCTGGGTGACCTGGAGTCTTAGAGTGCAGTTGACGGAAGTTCTTAAGATCTTCAATTGAAAGCTCGTAACCTGCTAGGTGAAGCAGAGAGTAGATCAGCATTGAGCCGTGGCCGTTAGACAGGATAAAACGGTCGCGGTCAGCCCATTCTGGGTTTGACGGGTTGTGGTTTAGGTGAGAGCGCCAAAGTACTTCAGCGATGTCAGCCATACCCATAGGTGCGCCAGGGTGACCAGAGTTTGCTTGTTGTACGCCGTCCATGCTTAGAGCACGAATAGCGTTAGCTAGATGTTTGCGGTTCATAATTGCTTCCAAAATTGATTCGAAATTAAAAATTCGTGGATAGATGTAAAAGAGGAACGAAATTCGTTCCTCTTATTTATTCGGTAGTGATTACAGCTTAGCTGCGATCATGTCTTCTAGTTTGCCTTGGTCTACGGCGAAGTTGCGGATGCCTTCAGCTAGCTTCTCTACAGCCATTGGGTCTTGGTTGTGATCCCATAGGAACTCAGCGTGAGTCATTGCAGCAGGACGCTCTTTAGTACCGTTAGAGTCGATTAGCTTCTCTACTACTTCGCCTTCAGCTGCTTCTAGGTCAGCTAGAAGTTGAGGAGCGATAGTTAGACGGTCACAGCCAGCAAGTTCAAGGATCTCGCCGATGTTACGGAAGCTTGCGCCCATAACAACAGTCTTGTAACCGTGCTCTTTGTAGTAGTTGTAGATGTCTGAAACTGAGATTACGCCTGGATCTTCTGAAGCTTCGAAATCACGACCTTCTTTCGCTTTGTACCAGTCCATGATGCGACCAACGAAAGGAGAGATTAGGAATACGCCAGCTTCAGCACAAGCACGAGCTTGAGCGAAAGAGAATAGAAGCGTTAGGTTACAGTTGATGCCTTCTTTCTCTAGGATTTCAGCAGCACGGATGCCTTCCCAAGTAGAAGCCAGTTTGATAAGGATGCGGTCGTTAGTGATGCCAGCGTCGTTGTACATTTTGATAAGTTGACGAGCTTTAGCAACGCTGCCTTCCATGTCGTAAGAAAGACGAGCATCTACTTCAGTAGAGATGCGGCCAGGTACAACGTTAAGGATTTCTTTACCGATGTTCACGTTAAGCATGTCACAAGTGTCTTGAACTTGTTGTGCTTTGTCGCCACTTTGCGCTTTAGCGTATTCGATAGAAGCATCGATTAGAGGTGCGTACTCAGCAATTTGAGCGGCTTTAAGAATTAGAGATGGGTTAGTTGTTGCATCTTCAGGAGTGTACTTGCTGATAGCTTCGATATCGCCAGTGTCAGCTACAACAGTTGTTAGTTTACGAAGTTGCTCTAATTTATTGCTCATTTTGATCATCCTATGTATCGCAGAACACCCCTTTAATGGGAGAGGTGTGGGCATTTGCAAGCGAACTAATGAAGTTCCTCATGGTTGTACCAGTGAGTCAAACTTACATTAATTTAAATTTTTCTTCGAACGAACATTTGCACAGAACATTTGATCGCTCGATGAGTAAATGATGTAGCCATATTTATCCGATCTAGCCCCAAAGTCAACGGTAAATAGTGCTGTATGGTGACTTCAGTCAAATATATTTCGCTCTAGTAATCATGGGGTATGCAAGCAAACGTTTAACGAACAAAGTGAGGTGAATTAATCAACACCAAAACTATGGTTATGATACTGAGCAAATGCTCCTTGATGTTACATATGTTCGGGGTGTAAGCTTGTGTATCACTTACTGAGCTCTCCTTTATTAGGAAGTGCAGCAGGTAAAATAATTGTTAAATATTGGTTGAGTGGTATATGAGTAACAATATCCAAGATGTTTCCGAAGAAAACACTGATCTCCTAACCGAAGTCGCCGTTGCCTACTATCAAGATGGTGCGACTCAAGAAGAGATCTCTAAAAAATTCTCTATCTCTCGTGCAAAGGTTGGTCGAATGCTCAAACAAGCCCGCGATGAAGGGATTGTCGAGATCACCGTGAAATACCACCCAGTATTCAGCGCGAAGATCGAACAACGTTTGATCGAACGATTTGGTGTTAAGCGTGCACTGGTTGCATTAGACCGACCGAATGAAGAGAAGCAGCGGTTACAGGTTGCGGGCTTGGTGTCGAACTACTTAACGAGCACCCTAAAAAACGGCATGGTAGTCACGGTTGGCCAAGGTCGAAACGTATCGTCGGTTGCTCACCATACTGGCGTAATTACCCCACGTGACTGTAAATTCGTATGTGGTATCGGCGGCATTCACCCAAGAGGCGGTATGTTTAATGCCGACCATATATGTAGACAACTCGCCAAGAAATACGGTGGATCTTCTGAAACCTTGTATGCGCCTGCTTATGCAGAGAACAAAGCACAAAAATCCGCGTTCATGGAAAACAGTACTGTTAAGCAAACACTCGATCTAGCTCGTAAGGCAGATGTTGCATTAGTGGGTATTGGTGACATGAGTGAAAACAGCTATATGGTCGACCTAGGTTGGTTTACGGCGGGAGAGGTCGTTCAATCTCGTTTACTACAAGGCGTGGTGGGTGACTTTGCGGGTTATGACTTTTTCGACGTGCATGGTAAAGCGGCAAACACAGTAATGAGTGACCGAGTCATCGGCTTAGGTTTGGAAGAGTTCCGTCCTATCGCTGAAGTAATCGCCATTGCTGCCGAGAACAGTAAGCCATTAGCTCTGTTAGGTGCATTAAGAACCGGCGTAGTAGACGTGATTGCAACCAGCGTAAGTAATGCTTTGACGGTACTTAACTTGGATGAGCAGTTGAAACATGCTGAGTTAGATGATTAGCAAAATATAAACCAGGGGAGCCCGTTTTGGCTCCCTTTTGCTCTCGCTAAAGAATAGGTTTTGACTCTTTACTCGTGATTTTAGGGATTGAAGAGAGGTACGTGCACAGTTCACCATAAGGAATAGGACGAGAGAAGTAGTAACCTTGCATTAAGTCACATCCACATGCTTTTAGAATCGCGAAGTGTTCGTTTGATTCTACGCCTTCTGCCAGCACCACCATACCGAAGTTTTTACCGATAGCGATGATGTTCTGGACCATTGTTAGTGACTGTTGATCGACTGCTATGTTTTCAATGAAACTCTTATCAATCTTAAGTTCGTCGATAGGGAGTGCTTTTAACATGCTCAATGACGAGTAGCCCGTACCGAAGTCATCTAGAGAGATCTTAATATCGTTTTCTTTGAGGGCTTCAAACAGTGGTTTCACTATAGCCACATCTTCAATGAACAAGCTTTCAGTAATCTCGAGCGTTAAACAGCTTGGTGAGAACTGATATTTCTCAAGCGTAGCGAATAGGTGTTCTGAGAACGACTTATGTGAAAACTGACGTACGGATATATTGATCGAAAGACCGATCTTTTGTTCTATCGTTCGGTGTAAATGAGCGATCTGCATAACGCTGGATTCAATAATAAAGGTGCCGAGTTTTTGCATTAAACCTGTACTTTCAGCAATAGGAATAAATACGTCTGGCGGGACAAAACCCAGTTCATCATCTACCCAACGCACAAGCGCTTCTACACCGTGAGTACTTTCATCGGCACGAACCAATGGTTGAAAAACCATAAATAAAGCTTGTTTATCGATAGCGATACGAAGCCTTTGTTCTACTCTCATTTTGTAGAGGTGGGCGTCTTGCATCTCAGTCGTAAAAATACTGTATGAGTTTTGCTGCTGTTTCGCTTTGTACATCGAAATATCGGCAGAGCGTAACAGGCTATCTAAATCTCTTCCGTGGTCTGGGAAGCGGGCAATACCTACACTGCAACTCAACAAAAATTGAGCGCTTTCAACTTCATAAGGTTGAGAAAGTACTTCAATAATTCGTTCTGATAGTCGCTTAATTTCAGATTCACTATTCAGCGTTGTTAAAAACAAGAACTCATCACTGGATTCTCGTACCAATAGGCTGACTCTGGAGCGAAACCGCATCAAACGTAATGCAATTTGTTTGAGCACCTTGTCTCCGAAGTCATGTCCATGGGTATCATTAACACATTTGAAGTTATCGATGTCGATAAACAGCAGTGAGAATGGCTCTGACTCATCTTCAATCCACTTGCCAATGTTTTTACGCATATAGGAGCGGTTGGGGAGAGAGGTTAATGGATCGTGATTGGCTTGGTAAATCAATTGGCTGCGAGTTCGTTGCTCGTTCTTCGCAATCGATTTTACTAAAAAATAGAAACCAAACTGAAGAACAACAAAAACAAAGAAAAGAGTACCGAACTCTTTTGCGAATATACCATCAACGTGTTCTAGGTCTGTACGGCCGACAACCCAAAGCTTGTAGCCTGGAATGTATTTAGCGCTAACGAGCGATGGGAAAGCGCTATCATCGATACAGAAAGAATATGTGTATTTTCCTGTTTTCGCTTCTTTGACGCTGACAGTCACTTGCTCAGAAAAGCTTTTGGTAATGCGATCCATTAGATCGTTATCAACTGGTTTTAAATAAGCGTCTAGCGACTCGATATCGCTAGAAAAAAACTGACGATAGTTGTCGGTTCTAAGTAGAGTTAACGTGTTGTAATTGCCTGCGTGCGCATTGTTTTCAAACAATATTGTGCTGTCTAAGCGTAAACCTGCGGTCATGACTGCATCAACGTTCTTGCCATCGAGAGAAATGGATTTTCTCATTGGGATCACGAGGCTGTTAAGAGAATCATGGAAATAAGTGCGCCCCAAAACCATTTTATTACTAGATACAGCCTCTAGAAATGAGTCTTTGGTGTATAGGAGATCCAGTAAGTTAAATTGGTCAGACAGCTGTAGGTTTGAGCTGATTGACAGGTAATCCCCTTGAGGATTTAGTAACCCGAAAGCGGCTATTGCAGGATGACTATCAAGCAGTTTATCTAATATTGGTCGAATTTGAATCGAAGCCGTTCGGGTAAAGTCGGACTGCTGAGCAAGTTGATGCCCAACCACTTCAAGCAGTGCTTCTTGGCTAGTTAATAGAGAGTTTACTGAGCTAGAGAAGATCTCGACTTGGATATGTTGTTGCTTGGTAAAGTCATCTCTGTTTGATTGCCACTTGGTTATGCCAAAGGCGCTGAAAAGTATCAGGGTAAGCAGCACGATCAGAGCGTACAGCGACCAGATATTTTTCTTAAATAGAGCCATGAGATGCCTTTTGTTGGTGACTACTTTTAACAGACTGCAAGTGACAACGTTTATATCGCCAGTGTGATTAATACAACGAGGCATAAAACATCAGAGATGAATATATCAATGATTAAATAGTGTAACGGCTACGAACAGAGATTCTTGAATGAAATATTAACACTCATAAACGTGCTGACAATTAACTCATGATTAATCACAGTTTTTGTTAGAAACCGGATGGCTCTACACATAGGTAGTGTTAACTCTGTCACTACCTAGGTGTCTTCAAGTGACTACGTCTTCAAGTTACAACCGTGTTAAACGCTTGAGTTAATAAGTGCCTAGCTGATTGAGCAATAAGATGCTTAAGTGTCATGGGCTTCAGCCATAACCTTTAGTAAGCTCCGTATGCATGCGCAGTATATTCTAACAGTATCATTAAGCGAAGCTGAATTACTTTTTAGTTACGGCAATAGGTAGTTTTTCATTTGCGCCCCATTCAGTCCATGAGCCATCGTAAACGCCCATATCACTTGAATAACCAGCCAGTTTAGCGGCTAATAAAATGATGCAAGCCGTCACACCAGAGCCACAGCTAAAGAACATAGGTTGAGAGGGGGTTAAGTTCAGAGTCGAGAAAATGTCAACTAACTCTTCTTGAGGTTTCAATTTACCTGCATTTAAGACTTGTGCGAACGGCAAGCAAACTGAGTTTGGGATGTGGCCACTACGTAAGCCTTCACGTGGTTCTGGAACTTCTGAATCGAAGCGAGCTTGAGAACGTGCATCCAGAATGTTTGCACTTTTGTCATCGGAGTAGTTTTGGATTTGCTGAGCATTTACAAAGTGGTTGTCTTGAATTTGGCCTTCAAAATTGCCCGCTTTGACTTCGGTGCGATAGTCAGTCTCTGTCGCGTAACCGGCTTTTATCCAAGCAGGTAAACCGCCATCTAAGATGTATACGTTGTTATGTCCCATTGCCATAAACATCCACCATGCGCGAGGCGAGGCAAAAGTTCCTGAGTTATCGTAAACCACTATCGTACTGTCTTGATTGATACCAATTTCTTGTGCGCGTGTATTGAAGTGTTTTTCGGTCGGGAACATGTGAGGGAGTAGAGTGTGCTTGTTACAAAAGTTTTTGTCGTAGTCGAAACGAATCGCACTAGGTATCATTTGTCCTTTGATCTTTTCTGACTCACTTGGGATCTGAAATTCGATACTGGCGTCGAGGATTACAATGTTGTCTTCTTCTAGCAAACGTTGTTGAAGTTGTTCTGGTGAAATGAGTGGCTGATTCATTCTTCTTATATCCATTCTTGTTGTTATATCGGCGACTAAGGCGCAGCCCAGCAGTGGATGAACTGATAGCTGCTTTGTCCGGTTATTTGATTGTTTAATGTATCAAGCACGACCACAGAATCAAGAGGGCAGTCTGTTGTTGGTGGAATGGAAACGCGAAATATTTCGTTGTCTTGAGTTTCAACCGTGAGGTAGCGCCTATGTCCGTCTAGGGATTGAGTGAGCGTATTGGAGATGACTCTGGCTTCAATGCGTTCTCCGGTAGAAGATGTCATCGGGAAATAGGTGAGAAATAAAAGTAGCCCAATACCAATCGATAATATAACGAATCCCATTTTCAACTGTTTCATAAAGTAAGCCTTTGAAAGTCATCTTTAAAAGATAAGACAGGCTTTCGATAAAGTGAACATAACCAGTACTGAAAATTGAAATAGCGCCCAAATAAAAAGGTGAGCCTCATTGCTCACCTTTATGCATTGTTATTCGACTTTCGACTTTCGACTTCGAGACTGCTGTCTAACTCCAACTAAATTTAGCTATTGTTAAACTGAACTCAGCGCTTTTCATTCCTTTAAGTTTACCAAGTGATTTGTGATCCGTCACTTGCAACGACTTGTTGCAGCGGCGCTTGACCATCATAAAACCAGATCTCAATTAACAGAATATCTTCGCTTAGCGGCGCCGAAAAGTTGGACGTAAATGTACCGTTGTCTAAAGGGCCTCCAATGACCTTACTTGAATAATCAGGCTTGTAAGTTAAGTCTGTCCTTGTGGTAAATCGACTATATACGGATACGAACGAACGATCGGTTGAGATGTGGCTGATATCAATATTGAGGTCGAATTGATCTACAGAGTTATAATCGAAACCATCAGGTATTACGAGCTCATCCATTTTGTACGCTTGCGGGCCGTTGGAGATAACCGCATTAACTGGTGTCGGTGCCGGATTTATAGCGACGGTGGCTGGTGATGAGACCACTGATGGTGATGTAACTGGCGCTGACGCCACTGGTGTTGACGTCGCTGGTGTTGACGTCGCTGGTGTTGACGTCGCTGGTGTTGACGTCGCTGGTGTTGACGTCACTGGTGTTGACGTCACTGGTGTTGAAGGCGATGGGTTAGGAGTTGATGCTCCTCCATCGCCGCCTCCGCCACCACACCCTACCAACGTTAGTGATGCGATTAGTAATGGAATACGTATTGACTGCGACTGAGCCGTATTTTTCTTAAGTGCAGCATTCGACAGACTAGATAAGATAGCATTGTTAAAGTTCCGGCGACCGTTTGTTACTGTCTGTTTAATTGGCATATTCATAATCATTCTCCTAAGGCAAGTAACATTGGTCAGCGGCAGGTGTTTGGAACCAATCGGTGGATTGAGTACCGCCGGATTCAGCAAAGTTCGCAAAGTTTGGATAGGCGGTGACGATATCTACATATTCCAGTGGCCATTGCCATTCCGTGTCTGAAGTAATCAGCAGTGCCCACGGGTGGTTGTCTGCAGTTTTGAAATATTTGCCTGTTGATGGATTGCTGTCATCAACGCCTAGTCCTGCTTCAAAGAGATTAGCGGTATCAAACGCCTCGGTTGGAGCTTGGTCTGGCAAGTGCACCTCCCAGCTGCGCCCTGGATGTAGAGGTAGGTTTTCACCATGATAATACCCAGGCGTCGCGAAAATAAATGGGTCGTAAGGCATGTCAGTCCAACTGCCAGTACTCACTCCATCGCCAGCTAAAGTAATCCCGATTTGGAAAGCGAATTGCTCATCTTCTTTACAAGAGCTGATGGTGCGGTAGAAGGTACAACTAGTACTGATTTTCTCTGTAAGGTCGTTAGCAATAACAAAGATTGCCTCGCTACGTCCTTGCTCCAAGTCTAAATCAGTGAACACACCATTGTGCTTCATGTAAGAGCTTCCGCTACTCACTAAGCTTGGGTCTAGATTAGGAAGTCGAACCGCAAAACCATTTCTGTACGAAGCACCTACTGCAGCAAGACGTCCATCGATGGTTGATTTAACGACTTTTCCATCTTTAAGGATCTCGGTAATGCGATACATAATCACAGCATCATTCATGTCGTAATCAGCTTTATAAGGCCAGTTATCTTCATACGCCAAGGTTGCGTAACCAGAAGCACTTGGGAAGTAACGGGCTGTAGCGCCGTCGTTAAGAACATCAACTTGAATATCAACTACCTCACCAGATGTCGAACCACCAAAGTAGCTCAGGTTGGTTTGTTGGCTGAATCTGAAGCGAGCCCAAGTAGTCCCCGTTAGTGCGTTGATATCGACATTTAGGAACAGATCGTTTTCACCAGCATCCAGTTGGTAGTCGGTAAATACTTGCTCGTTAGCACCATCGAAGCTGCCATCTTGGTTCCAGTCAATCCACGCCGAAAGGTAACCGGTTGTTGAAGCTTCAATCACCACTTTTGAATCAAGCCCGGCTTCAAGCGCCGTAACAAAACCGATACCACCGTTTGCCCACTCGTCATCAATGCCAACACTTTCATCCGATTGTGGAGTTACGTAGCCATCAAGGTCGGCATCGGGTGCATCAGTGCCTAACCAAGTCACACCATCAAGTTCATGTCGAGGACCATTGCTGGCGAGTAGGGTTAGGTAGCTGTCTGGCGCATCACCAAAGTCGATGTTGGAATCTTCATCCACAACTGGCGCATTCGCACAACGAGCGCCATCATTTTGATTAGAAGAAGGCCCATTCGATACAAATTCAACGGCTGGAACAATTCCTGCTGCGATATTGCTCGCGTTGTCTGGAGACAGATTGATACGGTAGATTTTCCCGTCTTGATTTCGAGATACGTAGTAATAGCCGTTTACATCAAAATAACCCGCTCCGAATGTACCTAACTCACCAGTATCACCGATGTAAGTTTCGGCACCGGTTGTAGGATTGAAGCTGTATAAGCCTCCGGAGTTATTATCGATACCATATAAAGAACCATCACTTGGGTGGAAAGCGAAATCAGTCAGTTTTACGGTTGCCGGGCTACCAGCTACTTTGTTAACTGTAACAGTCGCGTTTGGGTCGGCGTCTAACGGCGATAGATCAACGGTGAACAAGCCTTTTCCTGTACGGTAAAGGTAATACACATGGTCATAGACATCGCCGACATAGAAAGTGTGATCGGTTGGTAATCCACTGGTATTGATCACTTCTGCTTGGAAATCCTGTCCAAGGCGCACCAAGCGTTTGTTGGTAGTGTCATAGCCATAAATATATCTGTCTTGAAAGTCGAAACCAACACCATTGATATTGGCGTTCATGCCCGTATCGTCTTCTAACAGGGTGGTTGAGCCTGTCACTAGGTTCACGCCCCAAACTTGTACGGGTGTCGATTGGAATAGGTAAGCCTGGCTCGGACAGGTATCGAATGGCGCTGCGTTGGCGACCAAAGGCGCACTTAATAGCAAACTTAACGTTGTAATTCTCATATCTACATCCTTGTCATAGAAGGTCTAGATACTTTTACAAGTTACGTGCCAATTTTAAGTTGTTGATTTTTATTGTTTATATTCTAAATTGCTGAGATGTGCAATATATTCTCAAAATGAGAATTCAAATGAAACTAATCTTTTATAGATCATTTCAAATTGATAAATCGATTTGAGAAGCTGATGTTGAGACCTAAAAAAGCCCTGACTTTTAGTCAAGGCTTAGGTTGTCGATTAGAGGGGGATATGCTTAGTCTACCCGCACACCGAGCAATTAGGCATCTTCATTAAATTCATTTCACGCCAGCTGTGAGACATGGCATCGAGAATTAAAAGTTTGCCTTGCTTTGGTTGTCCAAACTGAGCAATAACCTTGATAGCTTCCAAAGCTTGAGCTGCGCCCACCATGCCAACTACCGGTGCCATCACACCCGCTTCAACACAGCTTAGTGCAGCGTTGCCGAATAGAGCACTCAAGCATTGATAACACGGTGCGTCAGTATCTTGATAAGTGAATACGCTGATCTGGCCTTCCATACGAATAGCAGCACCAGAAACTAATGGTGTTTTCGATGCGTAGCACAAGCGGTTCAACTGATTACGTGTTTCTACGTTGTCACTTGCGTCGAGAATAAGCGAGTGAGTTTCAATCAACTTGCCAAGAGCTTGGTCATCAAGCCTGTGGTCGACAGTTTCAATTGTCAGATGAGGGTTCAATACCTGCAGCGACTCAGCGGCAGAATTGACTTTCTTCTTACCAATGTCAGCATCGGTGTGAAGGACTTGTCGTTGCAAGTTAGAAAGCTCGACAATATCATCATCGATCAGTGTTAGCTTACCAATGCCCGCAGTCGCAAGGTATTGAGCGGAGGCACAACCTAAGCCTCCAGCCCCTAATACTAAGATTGAGCTCTGCTTTAGTGCTTCTTGGCCTTCAAAATCAAACTGCTTAAGAATGATTTGACGGTTGTAGCGAAGCATCTCTACGTCAGACAGTATTTCCATCAGTAAGCCTCGTTAGTAAAGCGTCGAGTTAAACAGTTGGATCTGAACCGTTTCACCGACTTCAACACGGCCGCGTTCGCGCTCTAGTACCACAAAGCAGTTTGCTAAACTCATTGAGCGGAAAGCGCCAGAGCTTTGGTTACCCGTTGTTTCTACCACAAATTGACCGTTTTCAATCGAGTAAATGCCACGCTGGTAATCAGTACGGCCTGGGCCTTTTTTGAATGCAGACTTGGTGATAGCAGGAATAGATTCCGGAGCTGTCCACGCTGTGTGACCAGCCAATTTAGCAAGCATAGGTTGAACCAAAACATACATGGTCATCATCGCCGATACTGGGTTACCCGGTAGGCCGCAGAACCACGCGTTATCCAACTCACCAAATGCGAACGGTTTACCGGGTTTGATAGCTAGCTTCCAAAAACCGATTTGCCCCAGTTCTTCAAGAATGTCTTTCGTGTAATCAGCTTCGCCAACGCTTACGCCGCCAGAAGTCACAACCACGTCTGCTATTTGCTGTGCTTTCTCGAACGTCTCTTTAAGCGTTGCAGTGCAATCTGGGATGATGCCTAGGTCTATAGCTTCACAACCAAACGCTTCAATTAGTGGTTTAATGCCGTAGCGGTTGCTGTCGTAGATCTGACCGTCTTCAAGAGGTTGACCTAGTGGCTTTAGCTCATCGCCGGTAGAAAAGAACGCGACTTTAGGCTTCTGTAACACTGTCACGTGGCTCACACCTAGCGAAGCAATCATTGGAATGTCACGAGGTGTTAAACGTTCACCGCGGCTAAGAACGATATCACCTTGTTTGATGTCATCACCAGTAGGGCGAATGTTATTGTTCAGCTTGATGTCGTCTTGTTGAATCTCAATACCAGCCTCAGTTTCGGCCGTATTTTCTTGCATGATTACGGCGTCACAACCCTCAGGGATCTTTGCGCCAGTCATAATGCGAATACAGGTGTTGCTTGGCCATTCACCTTCGAACGGTTGGCCTGCAAAAGATTTGCCTGCTAATGGTAGTACTTTACCGTTCTCTAGGTCTGCTAAGCGCAGTGCATAGCCATCCATTGCTGAGTTATCAAAAGGAGGTACGAAAATAGGGGAAAGAATATCTTCAGCAAGGACATAACCTAATGCTTCAGCAAGAGGTAGAGATAAAGTCGTTTGGATTGGTTTGATTGGTGATAGCAGCTTATCTAGTGCTTCTTCAATTGGCATTAAGCCCGGAGCGTCGCAACAGCCCATAATTGAAATCCTTTGGTCGTTATTATTTTGATTTAGTGGTTGGCAATAGTGGCTCCATAATTATCAAATCACAGATGTTCGCCAACGAAATTGCAGCCACTTTAGCATAGTTTAAGCCCCGTAAATAATGACCTCCCTTAAAATATGGGTGTATTTAATCAAAATTCCGAGTATCCTTGTTTGCCATCCAGAAGGGGTATTAAAAGAGGAAGTTCAATGTCAGGTCTTAGCGAATCAGCGAAGTTGGTTAAAGATGCGCTAGCAAGCCGCGGATTAGAGACACCAATGCGTCCTAACCAGGTTAGCCGAGAAGAGAAAAAGGAACGAATCGAACACCATATGCGTGAGATTCTAACTCTCCTTGAACTTGATCTTGCAGATGACAGTCTGGAAGAAACGCCGCAACGTATTGCAAAAATGTATGTGGATGAGATTTTCTCTGGTTTGGATTACGCCAATTTCCCTAAAATCACCGTGATCGAAAACAAGATGGGTGTTCGTGAAATGGTTCGTGTAAAAGACATTACCGTCACCAGCACATGTGAGCATCACTTAGTCACCATTGATGGTAAAACCGCAGTCGCTTACATTCCTCAAGGTAAGATCATTGGTCTTTCGAAGATCAACCGAATCGTTCGTTTCTTTGCTCAACGTCCTCAAGTTCAAGAACGTATGACGCAGCAAATCCTTGTAGCATTACAAACGCTGCTAGAAACGGATGATGTTGCTGTAACCATGGATGCGGTTCACTACTGCGTGAAATCTCGTGGTGTAATGGACGCAACCAGCGAAACAACAACAACAGCTCTGGGGGGTATTTTTAGATCAAACCCAGCAACGCGCCATGAGTTCTTACACGGCCTGCGTTAGAACTAAACCTATTCAGATAAAAAAACGGAGCATTATGCTCCGTTTTTATTGGTTGCTTCATAAGCCTACAGATTTACTATTTTCTTAAACTCTTCCTCTGAGTATTTCTTCTCTGTGCTTTTAGTCAAATCTGTAATCATTTTGTATCTAAGCTCAGTTGCCATATCTAAGGTACGCTTAAGCTGTCCGTATGAGTAGTCGGCAGCCATGTTCAGAGCCGCTTGTTTATCTACTTTATACATGTCTGTTAACGTTTTATCTAAGTGTGCGACCTGCTTGTATAGTTGAGTTTCTTCTTTGTCCCAAGTTGCTTTTAGTACTGGTAAATACTTATCTGGGTTTGTAGAAGCGAGGGCGGTTAGGCTACGGAACTGCCAATAAGCTGAATCATCACTGTAGTTATCATCGCCTACTTGGTACGCTTTTGGGTAATCTTGTAGGGTTGAGTATAACGGCACTAAAACAGATTCTGGTAACACGCCGAAGCTTTGCCAAATAATACCTTGAAGCTCTTCTGGCATCTCAGGGCGAAGCTGAATAATATGCGACTCTAGTTGACGCTCAACTCTAATTGGTCGTTTCGATTTTCCTTCCAAAACCGTGTCTTTATAAGTCGCGCTAAGTACCTCTGCCACATTTTCAACTGAGATTTTTGTATCAGGTTTCATAAACAAAGGGTATTGCGTCATGCGACTTTGTTGATGCAGCGAAGGTGTCAGTATTTTTTGGCCTAACCATTCACGATCGATATTATACTCATCACCAATAACCCCGAATGCTTTTGCAAAATTGAAAGATTTTTTATCTGCGTTATCAAGCAGTTTGTGTTGTTCTACAAACTCGAATATGTCTTTTGAATGCAGTACCTCTTTGTTTGCCAAGTTCACACCATGTACACGCAAGCCATTTGCAATCATGGCGTAACTGTCATCAGGCACTTTTACAGCAATCCAATGGTGACCTGAACCAATTTCAAATAACCACGCCTCATTGGTGTCTGCAATATAGAGACTGTTTCCTTCACCAGCACCATAGGTTTCGATGTAATGACCGAGTAACTCTACGGCTTGTTTTGCGTTTTCTGCCTGAGGAAGGATTAACGTAGGTATAATGGCTTCGATTACGCCATTGTCGATTAAAGGATCGACCTTGGCGACTTTGTCGTTTATTTCTGCGCTGGTTGTTGCTGAAATGGCAACGTTGTGTTCATTAATCCCACGTTCTTCATAGAATTTTCCGTCGCGATTAACGGTATCCGCATCCCAGTCTGGTATCGCAGAGTAAGCAAAGAAGTGCTTTGGCATCGGAACAATTAACCCGTTACCTAACTGCCAGTCACCTTCTTGGTTATCTTGCGCAGGTCGATACTTTAGGTATTTGTTCCAGTTGTTAATGCTAAAATCTTCATTACGAGCAATCATAATGCTACCGTCGTTCGACGCTTCTTTGCCAACAATAAGCCCAGTACAAGCTATCGCATTACTGCTTAGAGCGACAGCTACTGCAGTTGCAAGAAAGGATACAGACCATATTTTCATTTTAATTCTCCGCTTATAAAACAAGATAATTTAAAGTTAACGTTAGTTGTATTTGCAGGTTTTTTATTATCATTTTATAAAATTAAGTGTACTTATCATCACAAGAGATAATGCTTCTGCTCGTCACATAACTGATATTTCCATTTGAGAATAATTATCTGAAAAATATGCACTTTTTGAATAAATTGATAAGTTATAGTTGTAAAGTAACCTTGCCATATACGTAGCTTTAATTCGTCGTGTTATGAGAAGTATCATTATCACAACAAGACTTTGTTCGTTTCTAACGTATGGTTTTTGGGTTGCAATCGGATAAACAACAGTGCTGAAGCGCGGTATCTTGTGGGGGCTTTTTTGTGCTTGCAATGAAGTAAACTGCAATGACTGAGAATGTCGTCATTCTCTAAAGCGAGGAACGAGTGTAATAGGGAATCTGTTTGTCTGTGTAGTTTCTGACTTGGTATGAGATCCTCAACTCAGTCGTTCCTCCTTCTCGAGGATGACGGCGAGTGAGGTAAAATACGAGGGTGGGGGTTCAGAGTGTATTCTACGCCAGCCTCTGATCTTGCAGAATGGGCGACTTAGTCACTTTTGTCATTCCCTAAAGTGAGGAACGAGCGTAATAGGGAATCTGCATGTTCGATGGGGGTTGGTTGGACCGGAAATTAGATGCGCTCTACAGAATCTATAAAGCGCAAATTTGGGTACAGCGGCTGGTGGAATGCTTAAGAAAGATTAAATAAACGCTTAAAGTAATGAACAAAACCGGACGGCTTATTCTCAGCTTGATAGATATTCAAGCCATCATAAAAACTTGCCATGAACTCTACGCGAATCTCATCATCACTGCTTCTCGATATACGAGACAACAGCGTAGCGGCTACAGCAGCATGATCATTAGCAAGGCTGTAATCCATTCCTAGTCGTCCCTGAACGAACAACCACAAATGAGTGATTAACTTTAACTGCTGAGCGTTAGAGTTTTGAAACTTGTCGCTGTGCTCAGTGCCCACTGTAGTATCGAATACATTTTGCATTGCCTCATTCGCTTCTTTATTGCTTTCAAAGCGATAGCTTGCATCGACATGCACCTTGGTTAACAGGCCGAGCAACGTCTGACGTGCAGAGTTGTCCGGCTTGTTCTCGCAAGCGTGTCTAAACAGAGCATGGTTTTCATCAATAAATGACTTTAACTCTTTTTCATAGCCAGTCGTCAGCGCTTTGACTGAATCGAGACCTGCGAGCTGCAAACACGCTTCGAGCTTAGTTTGGCGCTGAGGTTCTGTCTGAGTTTGGATCTCAGTCATTACTCTGTAGCTCTTCCCACGTTACTTCTGCAGATTGCGTGTCGCTGTTTACGAACGCAGAGTTACCCGACAGCATTACTGAAAGGTCCATAGTACGTTGTGTCATCGCTGCTAGCTGCTCAATACCATCGTTGTCTAGACGAACGATCTGAGCTTTCAGGTAACCAAATTTACCTTTGTTCTGCTCCCACCAAACGTTCGACTTAGTGTTGAAGCTGAACACGCTCACAGACTTAGATAAGCGAGTCGCCTTCTTAACGCGTTCTGGATCGGGTTCGCCAACATCAATCCACTCTAAGATTTGGTCATCTAACGACTTCTGCCATAAATCGGGTTCTTCAATGCTAGACAACCCTTTAGTGAACTCAAGTTCAGGAGATGCATTGATACAGAAAGCAATGATACGAGCCATCATGCGCTGTTCTGTTTCAGAAGGGTGTTGTGCAACCGTTAGATTAAAAGAGTCGTAATAGTCGCGATTCATATCGGTTAAAGAGATGCGAAACTTAAAGATTGTTGGTTTGAGAGCCATTGATAGGGTGTCTTAGATAGAAATAGTGGGGGGATGTTACCTTAAATCTCTGAATAGCGGGTAAAAAAATAGCCAGCAGAGGCTGGCTATTTTTAGAAAGATGTTTACCACTCTGTTCGCTTCTGTTTTTTACGAATCGAAACAGTGTTCAGTGTGCTTTTAGCGGCATTTATTCTGGCTGTGATTGCTGTGAGCTTAATTCTCAAATATTGCTTAGAGAGCTAAAATATTGAAAATTAAATGCAGCGTCTAACACATGTCTAATATTCAAAGGCTTAGCATCATATCCACCACAGTAATGGCGTGTTATAGTTCTTAGCGGTTTGCAGTTTATCGCAGGTAGTCATATACAATACCGATCTTAAACTGCGGCTATAGTTTGTTATGCGATGACTTCGTTACTAGGGTAATACGCTTTAATGTGCGCTTTAGTCTCTTTAAGGAGACTGGGTTGTGAGTTTGTGGAGACAGGCTATTGCTAAGTCCATTTTCTGTTGGAATGATAAAACCATGAGAAACAATTGGTTAAGTAAATCTCATCACATCACCGATGACAATGTCACAGAAATTTCGAATGTTAAGTCTGTGAAAGCCACTTCTCAAATAGGCGATATGTGCGCTGTGCCCGTGTACAACGTTTATGCATCTTGTGGGTTTGGTGCTCAAAACGATACCGAGTACCAACTTAGAACTGAATTCCTACCTTGCTTATGGTTAAAACGTTTCGGCCTGACAGAAGAAGATGCTCGTATCATCATTTGCCACGGTGACTCAATGGAAGATACTTTGAGCGACGGCGATGAAGTATTAGTCGATACCCGAGAACTCGATCACCCCGTAAAGCACGGCGTTTATGTTGTTCGCATTGGTAAGCACGTTTACATAAAACGCCTGAAGTACGACATCATGGCCGAGGGCTATAACGTCATCTCAGACAACAAAGAAGAATATGATTCGTTTATCGTGAATGAGGAGAAACTCGACGAGTTCGCGGTAATCGGGAAAGTTGTTACCACCGTCATGAAGGCGGTGATTTAGAAAAGCGAAGGCGACCTCAGGGTCGCCTTTTTTATTGTTGAAATTGATAATAGTGAATATCACAACGTTGGCTTGCAATGATTCAGATAGTTATTTTTCAGATACCTATCTGAAGCTCGCTAATGGCGTTCAAGTTGTCAATTCTTATAGTATTGCTGGTAGTTAACCTCGTTAGATATTTCGGGGATAAATTCCACCAAAATACTCTTGGAAAGTGAGATTACTAAATGAAAGGTTTGACCAAAGATTTTTATCAGTTGTTCCTAGAAGCCAAAGGCAGTTTCGTTGAATCAGAAGTAATCAAAGAGTTCGATGGTGATATATCGGGCCATAAAGATATATACGAAAAAATATCATTACTGCTTCAAGATCCCTCAGGTATAGGGATAGACTCCTTGCCAATAAGAAAGCAACTAATTATTGAAGCTAAGTTAACTCCCGAACTCGCCGAAAGCATTAACCAATCACTTGACTCGTTCATGGCCATAAGAGAAGCCACAAGAGATAAAGTCACGAAGTTCAGCAATCAAACAGCATGGATAAAAGCTATACACTTTTCGTTTATTTATTTCTTACATAGAAAAGTGCCCGTTAACTTTGGCTATCCTGACGAGTACGATTTTATCGCGAATTCATTAAGTTATCTAAAAATGAAGGGATTCAATATAGAATGCAAAGACGGATTGATAAGGTCAGATGATTCTGAGTTTGTTCGCCTTTCTCAAGCTATTGATATCAGAGCAAAAAAACTTGGAAAGGTCGGCTTTAGAGCCGTTACATTAGTATTAAATAACCATTTTTCAAAAGATGAACAACGATTCTTTTTTTATAGAGAAAGACCAACATTACCTAAAGCACAGAAGCCTCATCCACCTCATGGATATATATATAATTTGGTTTGTAAGTACATAGATTTACCTTGTAAACTGAAAAAAAATCAACAAGCTAAATTACTCAATGAAATTCAGGAATTATCAACTCATTTAGCCACTATTCTCGATATAGATAAAATGTCTCCTTGGTCGAGCATAAATACAAGCTCTGAAAACATTTTAGAGAAGCTTCAAGAGTGGGTGTTATATCCAGAAATTTTTTATATCCCTCAAATATCACCTATTCATGGTAAGGATATTTTTCCGAGACTTTTTGAATTAATTGATAACAATACTACTGACACATTGTCTGAAATTGGTAAAGCGTCGAAAGTAATGAGTCGAATAGAAGACGCAATACTCAAAGGTGGTTATATATGTGGAGATTTTGAAGAAAAAGACATTTATCGATTATGTGCTGATATCGACTCGCCTGAAAACATTAAAAGAATCGTCGAATCCTTATCAAAGCCATCATGTGAAATCAATAAACGCTATATAACACCTCTTCATGCTGTAAAGTCAAACCTTAGAGAGTTTCCATTTATCAGAACAAAAACTGGCTATGTAGTAGCTAACATAGCTACCTATAATGTTGCAAAATATTGGGCTTTATTAAGAATTGCAGAGAAACATAATTCAAAAGCTGAACAAAGACTCGGGTATGCATTAGAGGATTTTGTTAAAGAGAGTTTTGACAACGCAACCATTATGTATCATCACAGTTTTAAATTTCTATCTCCAGACTATATTAAACAAATAGCCAAGACGAACAGAGATAATGGAGAATGTGATTTCATCATCGAGTCCAAAGATTATATCTACCTAATTGAGGTGAAAAAGAAAGGTTTAACGAAAGAATCTCAAGCAGGAAGCAGTCTTCACATGCTTTTCGATGCGTCATTAAGCTTCTTCAAATCAATAAATCAATTAACTGTTGCTGAATTGATACTGCTTAACGATGGTGAAATTTGCAATTCTGAGAATGGCGAGAAAATAGAATTAAAAGATAGAGCGATCTATAAATTGGTCATTTCACTTGAAGATATGGCGTCTCTACAATGTGACAATATAAAAAACGCTCTCTTGCAAAGCCTCTATGGCACACAAATTAATGTACCAGATAGCACTTACAGCAATATCACGAATAAAATAAATAAGACGCTTGAAGAATTTACGTTTTTACACGAAGAATTGATAACTAAAGGAGAACGATATCAACATGTACCTTTTCATTGTATTTCTTACTTAAGTACTCCTCAATTGCTAACCCTTTTAGACGATGTGAACAGTAATGATGATTTTAGTAACCATATAAAACGCTCAAACACTATAGTTTATAGTCTTATGGATTGGTACGCATCTTATAAAGCGTCTAAGAGAAACAAACTAATAAAAGAGAATCAAGAATTTTTTAAAAACAAGGTCCTTATCAACTGAATATATCAATTAATATGTTATGTACTAATTGACCAGTTCATTTATCGCAACGGTTTAGATTAGCCATCTCTAAACCGTTTGGATCCTTTATTAATTCTGGGAGATTGAGCTCTAACTTCACGAAAATACCATTAGACTTATTTTTTGTAATACTAGTAATATCTTGATAGAAGCAAGACAGCTTCACCAGAATCCATCGATTAGCAATAGAGATTAGAATGTTAGAAAAAAATAAAGGATTGATTGTCGGCATTGTTGTTATTACTTACTTGATAATAATGATAACTCTACACCGTTATCCTGATATGAGCTTCGCTGATTTAGCTAGCATTTTTGCAATGCTAACTTCAACAGCAGCCGTTGCGTTCACTGTTCTTTCTGCGAGTAATCAGAAAAAACAATGGCTTAACGACAGCTTTTTAAAGTATGAAGCTGAACAACTACTTACTTTTCGTAAGATGTTAGTTGAAGCTGAACAGTCAATAAATTTTTTTCTCAACACATATCTGCGACCTGATATGAAGTATGGGGAAACATCACCAAAACAAGACCCTCAGATAAAGTATTTAGAATTGTCGAATCACTTCAACCAACTGGTAGAACTGAATGACTACTATAATATGAATCAACATATTTTTCGAAAGCATGGCTTAGAGCGAAAGCTTGAGTGTGTCGCCTTGTTGTTGGAATCTGCTAGATACGTTCCTAGACGAGATATCAAGTACCAATTTATTGGACAAGAAAAGGCGATTTGGACTTATAGGGTTGAAACAGAAGTCCTTGAAAAGATTTTTAATTTTAACTTTTTAGCACATAGTCATTTTGACGTTAGTCCTAATAAACCTGAATCAATCGATGAAATGAATGCCTACTTGAAAAAAGACCGCTTTGAGGAACTAGAAAGGTTGCGAGATCTTACGGGACAATCTTTGTTCTCATTGGTGTTTGACATCAACAAACTTACCACTTTTTCAGATAACGTTTTATCACCCTCATTCAATAGTAATAGAAAAAGGTTTTTTGCTAAAAAGAACAATAACGATAGCTAAGTTGATTAAGCGCGGAACCTTTCTGTCCAACGTTTATCTTTTTACTTATGGAATTTAGGCGATGACGCGGATCGCACTTTAACTTGGCGTTTAATTATCCGGAGATATTATGACTAATCAATATATAAATTTATTAGATACAGGCGCGGAATTTTCGTGCCAATACGATTGTTATGGGGAAGTGTCAAATTATTTAATCAATACCGATAATAGACATACTTGTATACCGAAAGGTAACAGTAATTTTAATGATATTACTGAATACATTATAGATAATAAGTTAAAAATTGAGCCGAAGCTAGAATGGGTACAGCTTGTAACAAATACCGACGGTGAACTACTCCACTACAAAACAAATATAGGTATGTTTACAGATGAACATGAAAATCCAATTTCAATGCAAATTAGAGATTTAATAGAAAGAGAATTAATTAAGATTATAAAAACAGAAAATGAACCATGGGTGAAAAGTATTGAATTTTCAGTTTTTTTACCAAGAAATCATCAACTAAAAGACTCTAATTATAAGGCTACAGAGAGTTGTGCGATTGATAGTTCAGTGCTTGATCTTGATTTCGATATTAAAGCACGGTTAATCCAATCAATAGAAGATAATTACTTTAGTGAAAACACCCATATGCAAGAGAGCTTAGATTATACCAAAGGTGTAGTCTTTAAATTCGAAGCAAACCTGAAAAATATAAAAAAAATCTTTAACTGGTCACTTAATGCTATAGAGCATGAAAAACCCTCATTGGATGCTTCAATGTCACGAGAACTTGCTTTAAGCAAGAGGAGTAGATCTAGTGGTCCAAGAACTCAGTGGTATTTTGATTGGTTAACATTGCAGGATTATATATGGGTTCCGATCCTTCACTACAGTAATCGAGTTATTGGCATGATCAATATGCAAGCTCATAGAAAAGATATTCCTTTAATGTCTAGAGATCGTATAGGTGATATGTGTTGTATGAAAATTAGATACTCAGATGGTACCGAGAGTTTGCAACCAATTTCTAAATTGGATGATTCGCAAATATCTATATTTCCAAGCGAATTGAATTGGGACTACCAACCAGTAGATGTTGCATTTAACAGGATTAGATTTCTATTTAACCAAGGCCTTTACCTCGAATCTCTGATAGTAACACAGGCTATTTTAGAGTCTATAGTCGGCGGAATGTTCGATGTCCAAGTCGTTCGAGACACGTTTGAACGTGAAGAGCTTAGATGGGAGCAAAAATATAAATATTTGAGATCTTTTATTGGCTCTGATCTTACTCCTGAATCCCATCTCAAAAAATTACTCGATGATGGGTTAAGGGAAATATATGATTATCGAAACTCTTGCGCACATGATTTCCTTGAGCATCTACCATCGTATGATTTTGATATTGATACGTATAAACATATACAGAAGTTAGTTAAACCATTCATCGAACACCACGAAAGGTCGATCTTTATAAGGGATGTTGCATTTATGTACCAAAAAAGAAACGACTTTCTTACTTATCTTGCGACTCAAAAGAAGGAGGAATAGTTTCACAAACGTTTAAAGGTCAAAATACCTTATCTAATCTCACAGAAACGGTTTAGTAACAGCAACCTAAATCGTTTTTGTCCAAGACTTCGATAGGTTAAATAGCTTTTGTTCACCATCGAGAAGGCGTTCTATTTGTGAGCACAAACAGATCCCTTCGAGTCAATATTTTTATATTCACTACAAACCACTAATCGCTTTTATATTTTACGGTCATGCAATTTATGCGGAAACAGCTGGGTATAAACCTGCCACAAGGTATTTAGGTTCCTATGACCAGTTACTTGAGCAACCTCCTCAATGGTAAAGCCTTTTTCGAACAAGCGGCTTGCACGTTCACGGCGTAGGTCATGATAGCGTAGGTTATCAATCCCAACCTTTTGACACACTTCAACAAAGCCTCGACCAACTGAGCGTGGGTTGTAAGGAAAAATTAATTCTCCATTACGCTCTTGCTTCATCACAATATCAAACGCTTCACCAAGTAGAGGAACGACCATGTGGTTGCCTTCTTTCTTACGTGGGTCTTTTCGGTCACGTACGATCACTGTTCTAAGTTCTTCGTTTAAGTCTTCCCAGCGAATACCACAGACTTCGCTGACTCTCATACAGCTCAGGATGCTGAAGTCTAGAAGCACGGAGTAGGGGATTTTGTTTTCTCTGCGTTGCTCACGTTCTTCTAGTGCTTCTTTTAACAGGTCTATTTCATCGGTTGTAGGGCGTCTTGTTCGTTTCTCTGATTTACCGATGAGCTTCATCTCATACAGAATGGGTGTTGCTTCTAAGAATGTGTTCACGTTCGCGAAAACGTTGAATAGAACTAACTACCTTAAATCTTTGAATAGCGGGTAAAAAAATAGCCAGCAGAGGCTGGCTATTTTTAGAAAGCTTTAAAATACTAAATTAAAGTACTTTGATGCTGTCAGCTTGTGGGCCTTTTTGACCTTGAGATACAGTGAACTCAACTTGTTGGCCTTCAGCAAGAGTTTTGAAACCGTCGCCTGTGATTGCAGAGAAGTGTGCAAATACGTCTGGGCCGTTTTCTTGCTCGATGAAGCCGAAGCCTTTAGTTTCGTTGAACCATTTTACTTTACCAGTAACTGTGTTAGACATGATGATATCCTAAAATTAAATTTTTATTTTGAGCCAATTGTGGCACTGATAGCGCGGAAAAGTTTATTGCTATTGCGTACAACACAACGGGGTTACTAGTAATCCAACGAAATGTTTATATACAAAGAACTTTCTTTCTAGCCGAGATGAAGTCTAAATCAAATTAGGGGATAGTCAATCGAATCCATAGTGGAAGGTTGCAGAAACTTGGGGGTAGTCAAACTTTGCATTCCTTAAATATCATGGAGTTACAGTTGTATGGTGATTTGTTGTAGTTTTTGTGAAAAAGGTGGTCGAAATTGATGACGAATTTGGAGTAATTGCACTGTTTTGGCACATTTATTTTCCAAATTATTAAGCCGCTAATTGGTGCCTGGCCTCAATTTTAACGGCTTATATTTATAAATCTCACGGTAAGCATCATGTGTCTATTGGAGCGAGCTTTTGACTACTTTTCAAGCGATACAGGTTGCCATTATCGGTACTGAAAAAGATGTCGCCGCTTGGTGAAGTTTCAATGTCTCTTATCCTCTCGCCTAAATCTTCTAAAATACGTTCCTCTTTAATTGTTTCACCTTGTCCATTGACTGTCACAATATTGATGTGGGTAAGTTTAAGCGCGCCGGCCAGCAGCTTTCCTTTCAACTCTGGGTATTTGTCACCTTGGTAAACAATCAAGCTGCCCGGAGCGATTGAAGGGACATAGACTTTTTTCGGCGCTTCAATGCCATCCTTAGTTTCAGACTCGCCTACGCTAATTGGGCCCCAATACTCTTTTCCGTGTGATGTGACAGGCCACCCGTAGTTGGCACCTGCTTTTATTAAGTTGATTTCGTCACCGCCTCGCGGACCATGTTCAATCGACCACAGCTTCTGGGTCGGGAAGTCGTAATACAAGCCTTGTGGGTTACGATGGCCATAGCTCCAAATCTCATTGAGCACCTTGCTGTTATCCGAGAATGGGTTATCGCTTGGTGTGCTTCCATCAGCATCCAATCGTAATATTGATCCGGCGTGAGTCATGGTGTCTTGGCCGTTGTCTCGATCACCACGGTCGCCGATTGAAAAATACAGGTGGCTATCATCAAAGGTGATACGGCTACCAAAGTGACGTCCGGTGTTCGTTCTGGATTTAGATACAAACACGTCTGTCCAATTGGTAACTTCATTATTGCTGTAATTAGCAGAAGCCAGTGTCGTTACGCCTTCACCATCGACGTCTTTACTGTAAGTGACGTAGAACTTTTCGTTTTCAAAAGGGGAGAGCGCGATATCCAACAGACCACCTTGGCCTTTCGCCCAAACATTGGGCAGCCTGAACAGTGTGCTTTGCTCACCCGTCTTTAAATTAACGTGTTTAATGACGCCTGCTTTTTCTGTGAGAAGCATAGTACTGTCATCGACATAAGCGAGCCCCCATGGAATCTCGAGTCCGTTGGTGATCTTCTCTACTTGCCATGCAAAAGCAGAGGATATTGGACTCGATGCGATGAGTGCCAAAGCACAGGAAATAAGACAATGATGATTGTTCATGGGAGTCCTTTGTTTTCATGACGTGGTATTAGTTTAGCTTGTGGTCGACAGGTGCAAAGGTTGGGTTACTGAAAAGTGACTATTCATTTATTTAGTTCAACCAGTGTTGTATGAGTAAGCAAGCTCACGTATGTTTAGCCTGCCATTCTCTATTCGATTCCTTCGGAGCATAATGAATACTACCCTTGCAACATCTTCGCTGTTTTCTCTGTCTGTATGTTGTCAGGTTGATACTCAAGCTATCTATTCTCAAACCACCCGATCTCAAAACAGCTGTTATATTGGATACTTTACATCATGAGTCGTCGATTTGACTTTAAATCGATCCTACTTGCGTGTTTGGTCATCAGCATCGGCCAACTTGATGTATGGAATCCACTCCCTCTCTGCCAGTCTACACTTAGCAGAGTGCCATTA